>NZ_JBQHTK010000011.1:0-77489 GCF_052065755.1 Bariatricus sp. HCP28S3_D3
GTTCTTTCCAGAGTAGATACATGTAGGTTCTGTACTTTCTTCTTTCACTTTTTCAACTTTAACCTCTACAGCATCACCTTCAAGCTTATGAGTATCGTCATTCTGACATGTAAAAACTGCAGTTGCGGTTGCGGTATGATCAGCTTCATTTTCCACCCATGTGAACTCTGCTTTGTAATTATGTCCTAATGCGTTGGTTTCAACAACTTTCGTATCCGTTACAGGCTTAATTTCTTCGCCTTGTTCACCTTTTACTTTGGCCGTTGCCGTGTAGGTAACATTTCCACCTTGTTCACAAGTTGCTGATGTATTTTCTTTATTTACACTTACGTCTACATCATCACCTTCTAGTTTATGGCTGTTATCATTCTGGCATGTGAAGACTGCTGTTGCTCCCCATTCTCCTGTCGGTTTTCCTTCCTCATCGGTCTCTTCTACCCAAGTAATTTCTCCCTTGTAGTCATGACCCGTTGCCGGGATCTCATCCACTTTCAGATCCTTATCGGATGTTTCAAAAGTATAAGGTTCTTCGCCTTCTGCCTTTGTGTAAGAAGCAGTTGCTTTATAAACATTCTTACCTGCTTCTTCACAAGTTGCAGCTGCGCTCTTCTCTTTGTCTAATTCAACATAGCCTTCCAGTTCTTCTTCCGGAGCATCTTCACAAGCAGAACATTTAATCTTAGCAGTTGCTTTGTATGGGGTTTGAGTATCTTCACTCTGAGCTTCTGTCTCTTCTGATTCTTCACCCTCAGACTTATCAACCTCTGCCCATGTCCATGTTGCTTCATAATCATGTCTTCCAGCTTTTGTCGTTTCAGTCTTCTTAGCAACGATCTTCTTTCCATCGTCTGTAGTTCCTGTTGCTACATAGTTGATTGTAAGACCTGTATCGCAAGTACCACTTACGGTCTTTCCATTTTCTCCTACTGTAAGTTCTACATTCTCCAGAGTAATAGGGTCTGTTACCGAATTCTCAGCATTCAATTTGTTCTCATCGTCATGCTCATGAGCTCCTAACACATCCAACTTTCTTCCCTGGCATATTGCACAATTCGCTTCACCAGTAACCGTTGCTGCTGTATTCTCTTTGTTCCAATTTACACTGTCATTGCTTGTTACTTCATATGTATGACCAGCAATTTCTACTGCATGATCATAGACTGCTTTTTCTTTATCATATTCTGCTTTCTGTTCATCGTAATTAGGACTACTCTCTTTAGGTTCTGTCGGTTCTTCAATTGCGAATCCACAAACTGTGCAGACATAGCAATCTCCGCTGTTCCAGTTGCCATTGCCATCCTTTGTATAGTACCGTTCATTGAAATGAACATAATGATGATCGCATGCCGTACCTTCGTTCACAACACGTGAGCCATCATCAACAGCGCCACACTTCGTACAACGTTTTTCTGTATATCCATCACGTCCACAGAATGTTTCTGTTACAGTTTCATAATTATGCTCACAAGTTGTTCCCATTTCAAAAGTATCAACAAAAACAGCACTCCACATGAACTCGTCATTGTCGTTCGTTTCTTTGCTATATCCCATTTCAGCGAGCTGTTCATCACTGTAACCAGAATTTTGCGTATAATCGCTGTAATTTGGATTATAATTACTTTCCTCATACTCATAACCATAGCTTGAAATATCATTTACAGATTTCTTACCTGAAATGAATCCAAGATTGGTAGCAATAGATACATACATATTACCGTCTTCTTTTATTGTCATTGCTGCAATCGGACGGTTCGTAAAGGTAAAGGCCGCTTCACCTTCACTGCATGTTGTAAACGCCATACCTCCAAACGGATTGGTATTATCACGTTTTCCAGATACTTTATCGTATTCTTTTACGATGGAAACCGCACCGGATGAGAGCTCATAACTAAGAATACAATTACTCAGATTGAAGTATATCTTACCATCATACATAGCAGCTGTGAGCATGATAGATGGATAAATATCACATTCTTCTTTATACTTCGCAAATAAATAGGTCAGAAGTTCATTATCTACCATCTTTCCTTCTTCAGGATCATAGACCTGTGCAGAAAGGGTATTATCGTCTTCATCCTTTGGATTGAAATCGATTAGTGTAGTAAAATCAGAATCAGCTCCTTTTTTCTCATCTTTATCGGTAATCGGATGATATACAATTTTATAATCCGGGTCAGATCCTGCTATCAGAGCTTCAAGCTTAGATTCATCAAAGTCTTGTGAACCTTCTGAGCCTTGCATATTGCCAAATTCTCTCATCATAGAAAGCTGATCTGTTGAATCATACAGATAATAGAAGTTCTTTCCATCCGAATATGCATTACTAGAAATACGTGCAAACCAGGAATCTTCATATGAAGTATCTGTTGCAGCATCCTTATACAGCGTTGCAATTTCCTCCATATTTCCATCATAAAGTTCACGTGCGGTACTGTCACTGAACAGGAAATACATATGGTTCATTGTACCGTCAATCTCTACACGGTCACGATTCATACATTCTACATAAATGTCCGCGTAACACGGGTCAACGTAATACCATTTTCGATCAACCTTAACCGCATTCCAGAAATGTACTTCACCAAAGGGACTTTTCTCACCAAACATAGTTGTATTTGCATCATAGGTAATACGAACCATATCAACGATATAGTCTTTATTAATGTCCAGTGTTTTATTTCCGTCTGCATCTGTAGTATAGTACAGTTCATCCGGAGTCTTCCAGTTTTCTGATACACTCATGTTGGTTCCGGCACCATCCTTACCATAGTATTCCGGACTCATATACTGTACAATATAAGAAAACGCTTTGGAATAACCGGCACATACACCTTTTCCCTCTGCAAGGATTCCGATATGGTTACCTTCCCAGGCACCAAGAATCCCCTGTGTCAGACCTTCTGCAGCCTGCTTAGCGTAAACCGGAATAGCTTTATTAGGAGTCATTCCATCAAGGTCATCAAGAGGCTGATCCATCTGCTGTTCTACAATCTGATCAATAGTCATTGTAACACCAGGCTGTACTTCAACACCTTCTGTATTAGCCTTTTTAATAAACTCATCTGCATCCGCACTGAGCTGTGCTGCTGCTTCCGGACCAAATTCAGACTCAACGAATCCTGCTGCATCCTCTGAGATAGCTTCTGCATGTTCATCCATGTATGCCTGTGCCTGAGCTTCTGCATCTTCTTCAGACATTCCCTGATCTATGCAGTTCTGTTTTATGATGCTTTTAATAGCTCCTTCATAGTATTGCTGACGGAACTGCGCCTCTACTCCAGCTTTAATCTGACTGCGGAACTGATCCCCGATCTGCTTTTCATATATTGCATACATTTGATCATAAATTTCATCATAATGCTCATGCTTCTGAGGATTCTTGGCTACCATAAGCGGATCGTCCTTCTCACCATCACCGTCGGTATCGCCCTTCATGATATATCCCATATCAAATGTAGCCTGATGTGCGATCCAGTCATTCAGTACCAGCAGCTTCTGAGCCATTGTCTCTGCACCGGATTCTTTTACTTCTTGTATCGCTTCATCACGTTTTTCTGCAATAGCACCGGCATAGTACTTAATACCAAACTGATCAGCATAATAGAAGTTCTGGATCATTCCCATGAGATCGTCAAAAGAATAGGCTCCACTTCTTACCTGATCTACAGTATAACCTGCGAGAACAAGCATCTCTCCCAGAACACCCAGACCATCCTCTTTATTATCATTATAACTGAGGAAAAACGGCTGCTGTACACCAAGTAAGTTAGCATTGTCGTTACACTGATCCTGATACTGTTTCCACATGTAGAGAATCTGCTGAATCTGTTCTTCTGTCAGAGCGACGCTTTCGCCTTCTTCACTCAAAACGGTCATACCATTCAGTTCTTCTTCGATGGTGCTCGTTACCGGATCGTTTTCATCTACTTCTACAGCATTTTCCTCATCTACAGGTACACTGTACGGTGTTACACCTGACACATCAATATCTTCCGCATGTACCGTAT
This sequence comes from Bariatricus sp. HCP28S3_D3, assembly GCF_052065755.1. Taxonomy (NCBI): domain Bacteria; kingdom Bacillati; phylum Bacillota; class Clostridia; order Lachnospirales; family Lachnospiraceae; genus Bariatricus; species Bariatricus sp. HCP28S3_D3. The sequence continues at coordinate 4,008 of NZ_JBQHTK010000011.1, forward strand.
ACCCTGTAAAATTCTCCTCAATCGGAGTAACTGTCGGCTGTTCTTCTTCCTGCTGTGCCTCCGGTTCAGTTGTATCCGGATTCGTCGGTTCCGGCTGCGTTGTTTCTTGCTCTTCGGCCACCGGTTCAGTCGTCTCGCCAGCAGCGTCGGCGGGTTCTTCTGTCTCCGGGCTCTCTGTCGTAACAGCAGTTTCATTTTCTGTATCGTCAGCTGGGGTCGCATATACAGGGAACGAAATCATACTGAACGTCATAGAGACGGAGAGGAGAAGACTCGCTAGTTTCTTCATCCTTTTTTTCATAATTTTCCTTCCTTTATTAATTATTTGTTGAAAAGTTACTACAATCCGTGCTAATGCACTGACTGCACGAACAACTTTTCCCCCGAATATTACGGTCAAAAAGCTGTTCACATTTCACTTTACTGCAAACCTCGCTGACTTGATATTTCATATTGTTACCCCCTCTGGATGCAGTAAACGGCGCAGAAATGCTACTCTAAGATTAGCATGAATTCTACTTGTTTTCAAGCAGAAATATACCCAATTTATTCCACGAAATGTTGTCACATTTTTCAACAAAACTGTACACGAATTTGCCCACTGACATACTATGCATATTTTTCTTTCTTTTCCTTTTTCTGGCTTTCTTCTCCGAATCCGCTTGCCAGAATCTCGCTCTTAAGTCCAAGACGATTGGTTTTGAAGTGGAAGAACGGGCGCTCCGGCAGTTCCGTGATTCGAACCGGCTGCATATGTTTCTCAAGGCATGCCCGGATCTCATCTTCAACATCTTCAACTGAATATCCCTCTTCCAGCATGACATACAGATACGGAAGGTAATATCCACTATGCTTGTTATCCGGTGCCACCACGAAGAATTCATCATGGATTCCTGCGATATTTGCATCTGCTACCAGATTTTCCATTTGAAGAGTTGCCAGATCACCGCCGCCATAGCGTGGTGCGGCCCCGCGGGTGAATGCATGCACGCTGCCATCTTCTTCCATGTATCCGATGTCTCCGGTGTGAAGCCAGATTCTGCCATCCGCATGCTTCTGAAGTACATCCGCTGTGGCTTCCTCCGTATCGTAGCCGAGCATAACACCCGGGCCGCATTCACAAATTTCTCCAAGCTGATTATATCCCAGTTCTTCCTGTGTTCCCGGTTTGAAGATGCTGATCATGCTCAGCGGAAGCGGAATACCGACATTACCATTTGCCATTTCCTTATCTGACATAGGAAGAGTCATATTGGAACCGCCTTCACTGCATCCGTATGCAACGGTAAATCGAACATTACAGTTATGGGCATTCAGGAATTTCTGCGCATTCCGGATCTGCTTGTTATTATAGGATTCGCATCCCACTCCCGAAGCAAGCAGATGTGACATATCATAATCTTCCGGAACGCGGCCGTTATACATGAGAATCTCCATGAACATCGGAATGGTCGGCCATGCATTTGGGCGATAACGCATCACTTCCAGATCCACATCGATCGGATCACAGAACGGATCCAGAATCAACAATTTATTGGATGCCATTGGCATTAATATCATGGACACAACCACCGCTACAAGTGCCGGCGGCAGGGCTGTCACCAGCCAGGTCGGGCGGAACGCATCGGAACCTGCATAGAAATTCATCTGATGAATAGTTCCGATCATGGTATAGGAAGAATGGATTACCTGTTTTGACGGGCCGGTGGAACCACTTGTGTATGCACGAAGCAGAGGACGATTCACATCCATCGGTGCTTCTACCGTTCCGGTATATTCGTTTCCAAGTTCCATAAATTCATCCCAGCTCATAGCGGCCGGTCCATGTGCTTCCTGCCCGGCATAATTATTGTCCAGACATTTCTGAATATAATCCGGCATCTCACTTCGGCTGCAGGAATTGTAAGGATTCACGAGAACCACTTTCTTCGTCTCACTTCCAGCAAGATATGCTTCCAACTCATTCTGCTGGAGAAAATCATGTGCTATGATCGCTTTCGCACCGGATTTGGCAACGGCTTCCACATTTTCTTCCAACGTATTATCTCTGCAAAGCAGGGATGCACCGATCTTCTCTGCCCCCAGAAGCAGATACACGAATTCCGGAACCGAACGCAGGAATACCGGAATCTGATCATTCTCTCCAAATCCCAATGCACGCAGAGAGCGAGCTGCCGCTTCTGCATTCTCAAATACTTCCCGCCAGAGAATATCCGCTCCGTAATAATGCATCGCCGCGACCTCATCTCCCGGGCAATTCATTTTCAAATATTCATTGACTGTACACTTCGGTACCTCTAATCCACTGATTAACGCTTTCGGATAATATCTCATCCACGGACGATCTACACTTGGTTTCCCAGTCATTTTCTCATTCACATTCATCATAACTAACTCCTTCTCGTATTTTCTGTATTTGCTGCAAAAACTGTTACCAGTGTAGCACAGTGCAAACAGGAACACACGGGAGTCATTTTGACAAAAAATGGAAGCGTGTGATTCATTTCGAATTACACGCTTCCATTTATTCACATCGTGCCATATTATTTCTGATTATTCCATGTTCATGACCATTTCCATTCCGTGCATCATGTGCTTTACATAATCAACAATGGCTTCTTTTTCGTAAATCACAACATTATCTTCATATTCCCAGCACGTTTCAAATGACTGTTCCAGTATTTTCTGCATGTCAAACCGGTTCACTAACATCATATTATTCGGACTTCCCACATTTTTCAGCCGTATACAGGAAATCGTATCCGACAGAAATATACATTGATCATCTGCGAATTCAAAATCAGAAATGAATTTACCATAAACCAGACGGATTTCCAGATTTTCATAATTTTCACACAAAGCCAGCATGTGCTTCATATATTTCATTCTCTGTTCCGCACTCAGATAAACTTTATGATTATAGAAATCCACACTGTGTGCTGTAACCAGATTCGAAAACGCCGTTTCATAAATCATCATCCGGATATGTGATTCTTCCATCACCTTTTTCGCAAGCCGATGCGTGTTTCGAACCACCTCAACGCTCGTCGTCAATTTTCCGGTAAGACTTAATTCTTCCAGAATTTCTTCAAAAAGCTCATCCGGAAGGAAATGCTCCGTCAAATGCCCGATGACCCATCTCAGATTCGGTGACAGGAGATTATGTACATAATCGTGCTGAAGCAAGAGATCACTCATCTGAACTCTTCGGAAAAGGAGACGCTCTTTACTGCAGAATGCCTTCATATTTTTATAAATTGTATTACAATTATCCACTTCTTCACTCAAAGCAACTGAGATGCATCTGTCAGTGTTAATAAGAAGTCCGCTAATTACGAAATCATCCTTCACCGCAAAGATAAGCCGACCTGCCGCTTGTTCGTCGCCGTAGAGTTGGAAATCAACAAACGTGTTATCCGTGAGAAGATGAATCAGGAATAACGTGTCATAAAGATAATCCCATTTTTCCGGCTGTATATTCAGAATCATGGAATAATGCACGTCAGGATATCCTCTGTGATCCGGGATATGCTCATTCTCGATCATCGTAAACTGAATCCGGTATTCATGATCCACCGCCATCAGATCCATGACCGCCACAACATCCAGCGAATTAACCCTTCGCAGAACTGGGTGATGCATTTTCCCGATGTATTGCGACAGATTCAGTTCCGGGAAAAATAATGTCTTGGGTGCCACATCATTGCCGGTATTCTTCTTCATCTCATTTACATAATTGTATTCCGCCATTATATTATCCAGAATCGCGCTCTTCAGATCCCCAATATTATCCACCTGATAATTATCCATCAGACTTCTTCTCCCTGCTTCGCTGGCATTATTAACAATACACTGACTAATTCCATTCAATATTTTCCTGGATGACTTCTCCGCCGGGATCATGCGCCCGCTCACCCATTTACTGATATAAGATACATCGTACTGCAGTTCCTGAGCCAGTGTATTATTCTTCAGTTCTGCTTCCGTCATCAGATTATTCAATAATTTGCTGAATCGATTCTTTTCTTCCATGCTTTCCTGTCCCTCATTTTCACATGATATATATTCAGAGCCCGGCTGATTTGTTACCTGCATCCGAAGTTATATAATATGAACTTTCACCAAATTCATTAAAAATACATACCTTACTTCTCATTACTATACCATTATTTGAGGAGATTGTAAATTATTGATATCATTTCATCAAAGTTTCATCTTTTTAACCATAATTCCGGAAAGGATCAAGATTCCCACAATTCCTATTCCCAGAAAGATCATGATGCCAATCCCGCCTGTTTCCGGCAGCGAAAAGCCCTTCTGATTCTCCACCGCAACCGTGGAAATACCGGAATCCGTATTAAGTTTTGTCACGAATAATCCATCTGTCGCTGTTATTTCTTTATCATTCACTTTGAGTGTAAATGTGCCTGTTGCAACTTGATTCATTTCGGATGCTGTAATTTCAATTTTGACTGGATTTGCAAGCAGAGTATAGCCTGCAGGTGACTGTGTTTCTTTCAGATAATAGATTCCTTCATCAAGACGGGAGAATTGCAGCTTTCCGTCTTCGTCCGAAGTTGCTGTCCCGATTTTGTTTTCTGCGGACAGATTCTCGTTCGAGTAGAGCTCAAACACGGCTCCTTCCAGGGCAGCAGATGGTTTTGCAAATTTCTCCACCTCGATGCCAAAGCTGTAGACTTTGATTTCAGCCGATTCGGCCTGGGCATCTGTTCCCGGTTTGTTGTGATACTCAAGGACAGCCTGGTTTGAATTTCCTGTGATTCCCATCACTGCCTTGTCATTCACTTTGGCAAAATAAGTCACTTCCACAGCTTTCCCAAGGTTCTGCTTAATATAATCCGGCTGGAACTGTATGCTTAGATCTTCCGCTGTGCCGGTCTTGTTTTCTGCCGTGAATGCATAGGTATCTAATGATGCGCTGATCGGGATCCCGTCTATCTTGATCGTAACAGGGTGTGTGGTATCATTCAGAATTTCCAGTCCGTCGCTCATCGTATCTTTGATTATGAATTTCGGGTTGGTGTAATCTTCTGTATATTCCGGAATCGAAGTTTCGATGACATATTGTACGTAGTCTCCTTCTTTCACACTTCCGTCTTCAGAGTCCGCCAGCTTCTTATCAATGGATATTTCTGCGCTTTTCGGAGCAACTGCCACATCATAGACCCATTTTGTTCCTGCCGCATTGCTCTGGTAATTATCAGTTGAGGGAATTGACACCAGAAATGGCTTTCCTGCCACATAACCGTCCGGCGCTTTCGTCTCTACTATCAGATAATAACCAAGTGCCAGATTCTCAAAGGTATAGGTTCCGTCTGTTTCTGCAGTAATCCCGGAGGCAATCGGCGTTTGCTCTGCGGCAGCCTGCTCCAGTCGTATCGCAAGTGCATCCAGTTCTGCAGCCGAATAACTGCCGAACAATTCATCAGGCTGAACCGTTTTAAGTACGTCCTGATACGCTGCTACTTTCTCAAATGATGCAAATTCTCCCACTGTACTTTCCGGAATCAAGCTCATGATTTTATAAATGGAGTATCTGGCACCGCCAATCGGAACCGCCTGCCCTGTCTCCTTACTCATTCTCTTGATGACCAGGCTCCCCGTCGTCTGCGTTCCGTCGATGATGGAATTGGCTGTCTCGGCAGCCTTTACCTGCATCGGTATCATCGCCGCCATTTCGGACGCATTCATTCCGGTCAGAGCAAGTGCCATTACCGCAGCCGCCCACTGCATGCTTTTTTTCTTGTTTTTCCTTCCTGCCGCTTTGTTTCTTGTCATTTGTTTCATCATTGTTTCTTCCCCTTTTCTTTTATTTTCAAACAACATCCTCACTGATTTGCACGATGAGAACATTGCTTTTTATAGAGTAATGTGCCAATCGTAAGACCCAGCATACCAAGTGACGTGAACAGGAATACACCTGTTCCGCCTGTCATCGGGAGCATAAAATTTCTGCTGTTATAAACGGTAATATAGGCTTCATCATCTCGATCCTGATACAGCTTCGTATAAATCTGCCCCGCTTCATCCGTTCCCAAAAGGCTGTCATCAACCGTCACTTCCATATTTGCCCCTACACGCATAACATCGATTTTGATTGGGTTTTCCCACAGCCGATATCCTTCCGGTGACCGGATTTCCTTCAAATAATAGGTTCCTGCCTTTAAATCAGAAATAATTGCCATGCCATCCGCTCCGCTCACAAAAGGCTCCTCCCTTACCGCATTGGTAAGCGCCGCATCCCGATAGAGCATAAAGGATGCACCTTCCAGTGGCTGTCCATCTGTAGTTTTTTTAGTCAGATACAGATCGAGTTCTTTACACAAATACAGATTTACAAATGTAAACTGCAAGCCCTCTTCCGTCAAAATCCCTTCCTGAACTTTCTGGCCATCTTTCGCCACATATTCAATGGAAAGCTGCGATTCTTCTACTTTATATTCTCCATAATCAAGTCCGGTAAATCTCACCGTCTCGTTAGCCTTGATGGTAAACTTTCCTTCTGCATCGGTCTGCCCGGTCAATTCCGTATCGCCCGAGCTGATTACAAAATCCGCATTTTTCACAGGTTCATAGACAGATTCCTGCTCATTTTCACTGAGTTTCTTCCTATATAAAAGGAAACCGAATTCATCCTGTGCGAATGCCGCTGTTCCTTTCACATTTTCAACTACTTTCGTCACACTTAAGGTCCCCGCATTCGATTCCTTCCTATTTATAAATGGAAGCACTTCCACACCATCAAAAACCATTTTATCTGTATATCCTCTGGAATCTGCAGGCAGCACCTGAACATAGTCCGGATTCGCAATTTCCGAAACATTGTAAATTGTTCCCGGCTCTCCGCCGATAAAAACAGCCGTCTGTCCGTGACACATCAGGAAGCTTCCATCCTTTTCGGTCTGATGAACCAGGTCATCAACAAGTTTTCCATCCACGGTCCGATACAGATAATATGCCGCGTCCGCCCAGACAGTCCGGTCGGCTTTCGTAAGCAGAAACCGGAATTCTTCGGTCGACTCACCGCCTTCTACTTCTTTACTGACTGCAAAAGAAACATTTTTGTTATTAAAATTTACAATCGTTCCGGGCGCAGTGACCGTTCCTTCTAAAGAGATCTCTTTGGTGCTGTACCATCCGTCTTCCGGCTTCTCGGTAACCAGATAATCTATATCCGTCGGTATCTCCCGAAATACAGCCGTGCATCCGCCTTTTATCTTAAATATGCCCTCCGAATCCGTTACTCCTTTATCCAACAGTTCATCCGTTCTTGAATCATGTATTTCATATTGTTCCAAAGAGAATTTCCGGCCATCCAGCTGTAATTGAAAGGAAAACCAGGGCGTTTCCGGCATTTCATACCCCTCCGGAAAGGAAATACTCTTTTGAATCATCAGATTTGCCGTATCCCGATCACTTTTGGGAATATAAAGATTCACAAAATTCACATATGCTCCGGAAGGCGGCACCGTTCCGACCGCAGCGCTTTCTCCCTGCGGCTGGATCTGAACGTAATCTTCGGCCGGCTGCTCTGTCACTTCATACCTGACTCCCGAACCCACATATTCAAACAATGCCGTCTGGCCCGCCTTCAGTGCAAACGTTCCGGAACGGTCCGTCTGAAATCGTTTTCGGTTCCCCAGGATATCCCGATCAAAGATTTCCTCATCCTCTTTATCAAACACTCTATATTCCAACCTTTTCGCCAGTTCTCCATCCAGCTTCAATACAAAGGAAAATTCCTGATCTTCCGGCGGATCATATCCTTCCATGGCGGTTTTCACCTGTTTTTTAATGTACAGATCCGGTGCCTCATTCCTGCTGTTTTCAAATATCACTCCCGGTATATCTTCTTCGGCCTGTACAAACACAACCATCATCCCCAGGCAGGAACCGATCAAGATACAGAACATCATTATTTTTACAGTAAGAATTCTTATTCTTTCCATAGTATCCCTACCTTTCCTTTCGGAAAATTCCACGGAGAACCTTCAACAGAATCCTTCGGCCTGTCAATATAGATCGTGGTAAGTCCGGTACAATCATAAAATGCACTTTCCCCAATGGTTTGAATACTGGAAGGCAGATTCAGCTGGCCTTTCAACCCATAGCAGCTGTGAAAAGCCCTTCCCCCTATCGTCTCCAGATGATTTCCTATTTTCAGATCCTCCAGGACTTCACAGGAAGCGAACGCGTAATCTCCGATACTGGTAATCTGATCGGTCAGCCATACCTTTTTCAATCCTTTACAAGCAAAGAAAGTCCGCGTTTCAATCCGTGTGATATCCTCCGGAATAACAACCTCTGTAATTCCATGGCAATTGTTAAACACCCGTTCTCCCATAACTGTACCGCTCCCCGGCATAACAAGCGTTCCGGTAAATCCCATGCAGGCTCCGAAGGCATCGCTTCCTATCTCTTTTACTGTTTCCGGTATTTTCAGTTCTCCCGTAAGAGATCTGCAGCCCGAAAATGCGGATTCGCCTATGGTCACGACACTTTCCGGAATCTCCAGTTCTCCGGTCATATAATTGCATTCCATAAAAGCCCGGTTTCCAACCGACTTAAGTGCCTTCGGCAAAACCAGATCGCTTTCCAGCCCTCTGCAAAGGTAGAATGCGTCATCTCCTATAGTCTTAATCGTATCCGGGAACGTAATTCCGGTAATACTCTTATTTCTGTAAAATGCTTTCTCTCCGATTCCTGCCACAACATACACTTTTCCATCCTTTAAGATCATTTTCGGTATCACAACATCCCCGCTGTTCAGCTTCACCTTCTGACGGGTGGATGCGTCAACCACGCCTTGATTCACCATAGCCTGTGTAAGGATGATTTCCTCGATCTGCCCTTCCGGGATCTCACGGCGGATCAGCATTCGGTTCCTCCCGAGCTTGACCGTATTTTTCTCGGAAGTCCCGCTCAGTTTTCTAAGTACATAGGACGCTTCCCCCTGTTCGGACACGGTCCACAAGGTATCGCCCGGGACTTCCAGCCGGGCATACTGGCCCGCCTTCATCTGTATCTCTCCTTCTGCACCGGTTATTCCTTCACCCTCCACTTTTCCGCTTTTCCTGTCATATATCCGATATGGAATGCCGGCTGCTGCCCGCTCTGCGGCTATGTCTTCCGGTTTTGTCACCGGATTCTTCCGAATCGAGATTACCTGTTTCAGATTCATAGCAAAAATCTCATCGGAAGCTCCATCCATTTTCTTCTCTATATCCATAGCGGCATCACAGTTTCCGTTCACGAAAGCGATCGCCCGTTCCGGCTCCGTCATACTGTTCCACACGCCATACCAGCCTTGCTCCTTCAGGTACCTCCTCACTTCCGATCTGCATACGTTTCTGCACCACACTGCCGGTCATTTCCATGGTTTCTACTTTATTGATAATTGCAGCAGACGCCATCTCATTCAGTTTTCCCTTAACAGGCTGATTTCCCCTGGGTGTATCCTGACTGATGATCATCCATTTATTGTCCTTCCAGTAACGGATCTGGTGCCGAGATTCTTCCACCTCTTCCAGCGAATATGACACAATATCCTTCATCTGTTTACTGGTCAGGTAAACCAGATCCCACGGTTCTATCGTCAAAGCACCATCCGAAGAATCACTTGCCTTCGACCAGAATATACTCCCGCTGGTGCCATCCGGATGAATGGACTTCACATACTGGCTGGAGGTCGGCCACTGATATGTATTTCCGCCTTTATCCGTCACGCGAAGCACCATCTTCACCGCGTGCTTTTTTACAGATGATGCCTTTGCCTTCACTTCTTCCACATATGTTTTGGAATCATCATCCTTGCCGACATATGTTTTCCCGATCAGAAGCCCTCCGCTTTTTCCGTTCATGATGATAATTTCTGTATCATCTCCCAGCTCACCCTCCCATGGTTTTTGGGAAGGAGGATAGATCTGCGGATAATCCACATCTTTCGTCTCTGTAACGGTGATTTCATCACTCCGGAGGCCCGCTTCCTCAAAAATGGCCGTCTGACCGTCCTTCAGTCGGAACTGTCCATTTGCATCCGTCCTGTGATCTCCATCCACCGTCTCGCCCTGCTCCGTAAGAGTATATGGATACTCACTCAGGAGTTCTCCTCTTACCGTCACCGTCATCGTGAATAACCGTTCTTCCAATTCTGCAGCCTGCTGCGAATCCGTCGCATCATAGATCACTTGTTTGGACACCGAGAAGGATCGTTTCCGATAATCATTGGTAATCACCATCTCTTTCTTACTGCTGTAAAGCGGCATAGTAATCTCGTCCGTCCCCGGATTGACTTTCTCGTAAAGCTCCCCGCTTACCGTTTCTTCCACCAGATAGGTCTGTTCCGCCTCCAATCCTTCTATTTTCACCGTTTTTCCACCGCATACGCAGGTGAAGCTTCCATCCGGGTTCAAGATACCCTCTGCTTTGGTCTCCTCTCCTTCTTCCAGTAATACCCAGTGCTTTCCGCCAACAGGATTTCCTTCTGAATCGGTGATACGAAATGTAAATGCCTGCGTGCATGCATTTACATCCTGATGGGTGATCTGCTTTGTCAAATACAGATTTTTCCACCGATAAATATTGGTAATACTCGCCGAAGCTCCCTGAACCGGCAGAATCCCTTCAACAGTATCCGTTTTGCAGATCCAATCCGCGTCTTTCTCCACACATTCTTTTACTGTATACTTGGTCCCGCAATCTCCGGGAAAGAGCGCAAGAATCTCCCCTGCTTTGATCTGAAATCTTCCATCGCTGTCCGTTTTCCCGATTCCGTTCTGCCCGGACGCTGTAACCTTTTGCGGAATCCCGCCATCCGTCCGCACGCTGTCCACATACCAGAATTCCCGATGGGCATACGGCTCCCCATCTGCCAGGAGCTGGAATGTGAAAATATCTTCCGCTGCCGCATCTCCCTCCGGAACTGCCAGCAATTTCTTCTGCACGTACAATACCGGGCGATAGGTATTTCTCACCTGGACTACCCGTTTTTCTATTCCATCTTCTGAGGTGGTCGCATCCGTCTGTTCAGCTTCCCAAAATGGATTTTCCTCCTCTTCCACCCGAATCTGTGCCACATCTTTCACCCGGAGAAATACCGCCTTTTCTCCTGCCCGAAGTACAAGCTTTCCGTTTGCATCCGTAGCATAGATCCCATTCACCTGTTCCCAGGTGCCATCGTCTTTGGTACGCCAGAGCTGATATTCCTGATTGGCATATTTGGGTGCATCATCCTCGATTCTTGTTAAATAAAATTCAAACTCCTCTGCTTTGACGGCATCCGGTACCTCCTTCACGAACTGCTTTTCAATTTCCAGAATTCCGCTGCCTCCCAGAGACACTTTCACGGAATTTCCGCTAACAGTATATACACTCTCTGCTCCATTCATCCCCGTCACAGAGTAGAAAACTGGATTATTATATGCATAAATAGCCCCGTTTTCTGTATTTTCAGGTGCTTTCATCTTGATCTGAAATGTCGCCGATTCCATCGAATCGAGTATGAACGCGTCGCCATTTCTTTTATCGCTGATATCCACCGCAACCGCACGTACCTCATCCGCTGTCTTTCCAAGTGACTGCCACTCTTCCTCTAAGTACCATCCATTCGCCGTCGTCAGAACTTCCCCGGGAGACTGTTTCTCTTCGGGCAGCACCGCTTCCCGATCTTCATTGTAATAAACGACCGGTGCAATATCCTGATTTTGTAATCCCTCCAAAACGATTTCCCGAAAGCTCCCGTACCACCAGGAATCTTCAAAATCGATCTCTTCCGGCACTCCTCGTCTGTCGGATGCAGCATGTTCCAGTCTGTCGAAAATCACAATATTTCTCATCGGCTGTGCAGAGGTATTGGTAACCGTTATGTCATAGGTATAGCCGCCCGAAGGTGATACTCTCGCGCTTTTCAGGTACACCCCGAAACGGTCCTCATCCGCGCGGACCAGCTTCTGGATAGCCGACTGGGATGCCAGAGCAATGTCTTCCGTTGCAAGTGTTCTTGCGTAAAGCACATTGCGGATATTGGTGATCCCGTCCTGATTGATGTCACTTCCCAGACTCTTATAATCCTCCTCAAATCCTTCCGGCACGATGATTCCGTCATCGCAGGCCACTTCGCTTTGCGTTCCCAGAAGCGGCTTTGTATCCTCCTGCCCCGGCATAAAAGCGCAGATATTTGCTTCCGACTGACTGACCTGCTCATCTTTCCAGTCATAATACGCCTGAAAGCTGACGCCCCAGCCTTCCATCCAGTAAGTATACTGATTAGAATTTCTTGTCATCACAGAGGAATCCGTTCCTTGATATGTCAAATGAAAGATTACCATCGTTCTCCCGGTTCCCTTATAATTTTCAATCACATCTCTCTCGGAATCCATTTCCACTTCCACCTGTGTGGTATCCCAGCTTTGTGGTGTATTGTACACACCGGAATAACTCAGATTCTTGAGACGCCCAGCGATCACTTCTCCGGAAGGATCAAATCTCATCCCATATGGAAGAAGATCATAAAATACCAGATGCTTTCTTCCGGGACTCTTCACGCCATTTTGTTTCAAATATACTGCATCCTCATTGGATTCTACCAGGTAGCCATCATGTGCGGTCAGGCAATATTCCACCTGCGCCCTGCCGTTTACCACATCGTTTGTCGTCTTTGCCGTCTTATAAGCTGCCGCATGCATCTGCATTTTGGAAAGCTTAATTGCCGCATCGTCCTGCATCGTCAACTGTCCGCCATCGTGCAACACCTCGGCGCCGGAACTGTTTTTCAGAATAATCTGGTCCGGATCTGCTGCAAGAAGTTCCTCCATCACCGGGGAATCATAGCGTAGCCGAAGTTGCACATATATTTCGCATGTCGTCTGATAATTGATGCTTTGATGTACCGCCTTGACTTTCCATGGTTTTCTCGCAAGCTGCGCCTCTGTAAAAGAATAAGTCATCTCTCCTTCTTCATTCCAACCGACATCTGCGATATGCTCCCATTCCCCGTTTCCCCGCGGATCCGTGTCTGCAAAGACCGCATAAACAGCCAGCTTCTGGTCCACATCCTCATTCTGTTCCGGCTGTTCAAAATCATTTTCCCACACATCATATCCCCGGTCTTTCTGTATGATCTTAACTTCCGAGAAGTAATAATCTTCTCCCGTCATTGCTCTGGCATTTTTTTCGGAAGACAGATAAGCGCAGACGGTATCGTCAAAGGTGCTGACCGTATAGCTGCTTCCCTCCCGATATGTTCCCATCTCGCTTCCGGAAAGCTCATGTGTGTAACCATACCCGCGGCATATACTTTTTGTCGAAAATGGAAATGCTCCTTTATCTTCCTGATTCGCCTTTGCATACCGGAATACTTCCAGCCAGCTCTCCCATGTCTGATCCTGCTCTTTATTCACATTCAGAATATCGCCCGGATAGATCCACTCATATTCTTTGTAAGTCCATGAGGCCGATCCTGTCTTTTTCTGTTATGGATCTTTTCCGTCTATCGGCATCAGTATCATCGCCGCCTCGTTGTTCAGCACCGTCCCATCCGTGACTGCCTCTGCCGGATATGCCGTCACTACATAGAGACTTCCGGACCAGGAATCCTGCCTGCCCGACGCCCGTATTTCTACCGTGCCGGCCGAATAATCAATCGGACTTACCACGGTAAATCCCCGCTTTACTTTAATACCGACAATACTCCCTGCCGTCTGGTCCGCAGTCTTCGGTGTTTCTTCCATTTTGAGTGTAAATGGCTGTGTACCATTTCCATTTGCTTTTACTTCCCAGACTACATATTTGTAATTTTCAAAATGTTCCTCGTATTCTTCCGGAAGCTTTCCCGAAAGAAATGCTTCTGCCTGCTTTTTTGTATAAAGTCCGGGCGTATAGCTCTGACCGCTTACATACGTTGTTTTCGTCACACTGCCAAGTGATGCATAGGTGTCCACACGCCCCGTAAGCGGCTTCAGTTCAGCCGTCTCTGTGTCATTTTCTGTAGTCACCTGAATCCTGGGTGTCAGCGACCATTCTGTCATGTCAACAATGTTCATGACAGCCAGGTTCTTATACAATACTTGAAATGCCGCATTTGACCCGGAACGCATCTCTTTATAATTGAAAAATACCAGTTCATCCTCTTCTTCATAGTAATTAAACGGCGTATTCTTCCCATCTGTCGGATTCTCCGGTGTTCCCGCCGGCACGGCAATATCTGCCGGAAGAATTTCCGTGCCGTCCCGATAGGTGAGCAACACTTTTGGAATCCGGATCTCTACGCTTCCTTCCCCCAGATCCTGATTTGTATGGAACTCCATCTGATATTTCAACGTAAAATCCTGCGTCTTCTTCGTATCGTAGAGGGACGTTTCATTCACATAATACACATCCAGTGTCCAATTTGCCGTATTATCTTCTGCGGACAGTATTCTTGGAACAGCCTGCGCAAGAATAAACACCGCAAAAAGAGCTACCGTCACTTTTTTCCAGATTGATTTTGTTTCCCGCATTTTTTTACCTTTCTCCTCCTTCTCTTTCTTGCTCTGACTGCATCTTCCTTTTTTCCGCAAAAACGTATTATTAGAATCAAAAGCCATACAATCAGTACAATGGACAGGCAAAGCCACCCGTATTCCCGGATCCACCTCTCCATCTCGATTGTCCCGGTGCTTTCTCCTGTGATTTTCTCAAAAGGAACTCTCTTCCCATGAACATACATCCGATGCGTATTCATTCCATACGGTGTGCAAGTGACCAGTGTTGCCAGATCCTCCCCTTTACGGATTGCCAGGGGCCCTGTTTCATCCGGTCTTACCGTTTCTATTTCCGTAATCTGATAAGCCAGGATCTTTTGAAACACATGAATGTAAAAGAGCTCGCCTGTTTCCAGTTGATCCAGATCCGTAAACATCTTTTTGCTGGGTAGTCCCCGGTGTGCGGATATCACCGTATGTGTGTCCGTTCCGCCTACCGGAAGAGAACTCCCCTCCAGGTGACCTGCTCCTTTCTGGAGTGCATTTTCAGAAGTGCCATGATAAATGGGCAGTGTGACCTGTATTTGAGGTATCTCGATCCACCCCATAATCCCTTCTTTTCCCACGTTTAAAAGTTCCTCATATTCTCGATGGTTCTGAGATGTATTTCCAAAAGGATCTTCCAGCCTCTCTTCCGTTCCCGAGCCAAGGAAACAGTTGTACCTCTCAGCTCTCTCCAATTGTTCCTGCCACATGTTCCGGTCCATTTTTTCAATGGTCTCTTCATACTCTGTCACAGCCTTTCCCTGAACACGGCCGTTATATATACGCGCCAGATAAGGGTAATCCATAATAGCAATACAGCTAAGATAGAAGAAAACAAATACCATCAAAGATACTTTTCTTTTCAACTTTTTTGTTTCCTTTCTACTAAAATAATTAAAATACACAGCATACCCACGGATAACGACACATAGATCACCGCTTCAGATGAATCCCCTGTTTCGATCGGAAGGACATGTGTCTGAATCTGCATTTCCGGCAGCGGCGTTTTATCCTGTTCCAGGCGTTCCGCTTTGGGCGAAACCTTCAGGTCATATTCCCATTTCTCACTCGTTCCATACGGCAGGAACACCAGAAACGGCGCGACATTTCCATAATCGGCAGGGTCTTTCTGCCTGACAAGATAAGCCCCCTGTTCCAGATCGACGATGGCAAGCACCCCGTTTTCTCCGGATTCCATCTCTGCAACCAGTGTGTCCTCATTCAACACACCGGTCAGCTTCGCGGCTGCCTCTTCCTGTTCCTCCGCCAGACGGATCCGCTTCAGATTGATCCCCGTTTTCCGGTACCTGTCCAGCAATCGAAAATGAAGGGATGTCTCTGCCTCAACCGTTCCGACTTGATAAATGTCGAAGACAGTATGTTCCGGCCTTGTTCCCAGATCCTTCAATTCGATTGTCAGGCTGCACCGGGCATCTGAATGATAGCTGTCCTTTTCCCCGGCGCGTACCGTAACCGTCTGTAACAGCAGAGTCAGTAGGAAGAAGAAAGCCAGACCTTTCGACAAAATCTGTCTTTTTCTTTTACGAATCATTCGTACTCTCCTTTGACCTTTGTTTTGATATGCACTTTAAAGAGATATCCCGTTAAAATATTAAAGTGGTATTCATTCGATACAGAATGAACGATATGATATTTGAGACAGAAAAGATTCTGTCCTTAGATGGCGCACAAAAAAGTGCGCCATGAAAGATATTGTATAAATATAATTTTGATAAATGGAATCAATTGATATAATAATAAAACTGAATCTGTTCAGAAATCGTGCAGCCATTTACACGAAACGAATCTGAGAATGTTTTCTGAGATTGCATTTACAATATCACATAACTTTTGAAAATTCAAGCATTATTTTTCAAAATTTTCTTCCAGCCATTTTCGCAAATCTTCAAATACATCCATATAATCCGTTTCATTCAGGATTTCATGACGATCGTTCTCATATAATTTTAATTCTACATTCTGAGCCCCGGCCTTTAGACAGGACTCGTACACCTTCCGGACACCTTTTCCGAAATTTCCCACCGGATCATCGCTTCCCGCGACAAAGAAAAGCGGCAGATCTTTCGGGATTTTCTGAATGTTCTTTTTGCGCTGAACAAACTGGATCGTCCGGAACAACTGATAGAATCCGTTCAGTGTAAATGTGAACGTACACCACGGATTTTCCCGATAAGCATCAACGATTTTTTCATCCTTTGTCAGCCAGTCCTGCGGCGTCCGGGCAGGTTCAAACTTTTTGTTATTTCCAGAAAATGCAAGCTGGTCAACAAGCTTACTCCGGTACTCCCATCCTTTGCATGCTGCCATCGCTCTGCAAAGAAGTTTCGCCAGAACCAGAACCGGTTCCGGCTGTGCCCCGGTTCCCATTACGATCACTCCGGAAAGACCTTCCCCATGCAGCATCATATACTGTCGGATCAAAAATGATCCCATGCTGTGTCCCAACATAAAATAGGGAGTATTCGGATATTGCTTTCCCATGTATAAACGCAATTTATGAATATCTTTTATTACACATTCATTTCCATCCGGCTGTTTAAAGAAACCATGCTTCTCATCAGAAATTACCGATTCTCCGTGTCCCAGATGGTCATTTCCGACTACGCAGATTCCGTATTCATTCAGATACTCTGCGAATCGCTCATAGCGGCCGACGTATTCCACCATCCCGTGACTGATCTGAAGAACCGCTCTGACTTCTCCTTCCGGTATCCACAGAATCGCATGGATTCTCGTCTCGCCATCCGCCGAAGTATAGTATAAATTCCTTTTCATCCGTTTTTTCTCCCCTTCCACCGCTTATTTTTTGTTTGCAGTTGCAACCACAGGTACTCCTGTTCCGGCTGCATTTTCGAGAATCACCTGGCCAATCTGAACCGGTCTTGCGATTACAAGCTGTTTCAATTCCCGGACACAGTCCATGATCTTCTCCTTCGGAATATCCTCCTTCGTCTTTACCGGAACTACACCGCCTCCGCTTAAACGCACTGTCGTCGTCACAATTCTGGTCGGATTCGTCACTTCTTTCCTTGCATAAATATCCCCACGTTTACAGGTATTTCCGGAAACACTGATCACGCTGCCGTCTTCCATCTCTACCTGAAGCTCACAGCCCATGGGACATCCGATACAAATCAATACCTTCTTCTCCATATTTCCGCTCACCTCAATCCTGCTTTTCACCGCACTCCAAAACAATCCTGATCTTCTCAGGCCGGCTGGCCCCTTCTAATTGTTCCTTCTCTAAAATAACCTCTTCCATCTCTCCAGGAGTCACAATTTGTTTTCTTTTATGCGCAATCCGTTTCTCATCCAAATACACACTGATGTAGCAATTGCGGTTTACATTTCCCACCCGGAAACGTACTTTCAGATTCCCCCGCATGCGTTCCGGCAAGATTTCTGCCGGAACCGTATAACGAATTCCGCCTTCCACCTCGATCGCAATTCCACGTTTTCCTGCTTTGTCAAGCTGGCCCAGGATATAATCTGCTGCACATTCTCCCGCACATTTTGCTTCTTCTGACACAAAATCCACCAGATCGTGCACATGCAGTACATTCCCACAGGCAAACACCCCTGGAATGCTGGTCTCAAGACTTTCGTCAACAACGGGACCGTTCGTAACCGGATTCATCCGGACACCCATTCCCTGCGACAGTTCATTTTCCGGAATCAGACCACAGGACAAAAGCAGTGTATCACAGCAGTATTCTTCCTCCGTTCCCGGTATCGGTCTTCCGTTTTCGTCCACTTCCGCAAGCGTAACACCTTCCAGTCTTTGTTTCCCCTTGATGTCGATCACCGTATGGCAAAGCTTCAGAGGAATTCCATAATCCTCCAGGCACTGAACGATATTCCGCTTTAGGCCGCCGGAATATGGCATCAGCTCTGCCACTACCTGAACATGGGCTCCCTCCAGTGTCATTCTGCGCGCCATAATAAGCCCTATATCCCCGGAACCTAAAATCACAACTTCTTTTCCGGGAAGATATCCTTCCATATTAACCAGCCTCTGCGCTGTTCCGGCTGTATAGATTCCCTGCGGTCGGTACCCAGGAATGTTCAGAGCCCCTCGCGGCCGCTCCCGGCATCCCATGGCAAGAATAATCGATTTAGCCTGGATATCCTGCATCCCTTCCGTGCGACTTAAAACCGTCACTTTTTTCTCCGACGTGATGTTCAGCACCATGGAATTCGTCTGACACACAATCCCCAACTCCTGCACCTGACGGATAAAACGATCTGCATATTCCGGGCCTGTAAGCTCTTCCTTAAAGGTATGCAGGCCAAACCCATTATGAATGCACTGATTCAAAATACCACCCAGACGTTCGTCCCGTTCAATCACAAGGATATCATTGATTCCTTTTTTCTTTGCCGCCACAGCCGCCGCCAGTCCTGCCGGTCCGCCTCCGATAATAACCAGATCACAGCTTCTCATCTTGCATCCCTCCTTCCGGTTTTCCGTATATCCTTCAGTTCCAGATGAAGTTCTTCCGCAAGAAGCTCCATATTCTTAGGCGTGCAGAATCCAGCCTGACACCGTCCCATACCTGCACGCGTTCTCCGCTTGATGCCATCCAGCGTCGTCGCTCCCAGAGGGCGGTGGATCGCGTCAAGGATTTCTCCCATTGTAACACCCTCACATCTGCAAACAATCTGGCCATATGCCGGATTTTCTTGAATCAGACCATTCTGTTCTTCTCTTGAAAGCTCCGAAATGCGAGTAATTCTCTTTCTATGTTCACAAAATTCTTTCTTTTTGCACAATTCTGTGAGCCCTGCCATAATATCGCGAACATAAACACCTATCGCAGGTACACTGGAAAGTCCCGGCGATTCTATGCCTGCCACATCGATAAATCCTTTTGCGTCTTTCACTTCCTGAATGATAAAATCACCGTCGTCTTCATGTGCCCTAAGTCCTGCAAACGAAGTGATAATTTGCCGTTTCGGGATATTTTTAACGGATTTTGTACACTTTTTCATAACTTCTTCAAGCCCATCGGATGTTGTTTCGGTTCCTTCTTTATCCGTAATATCGGCGGCTGTAGGCCCGATCAACAGATTCCCATGCACAGTCGGCGTAACGAGCACTCCTTTTCCTTTTGGAGTCGGGATCTGGAAAATCGTACGTTCAACCAAATTGCCCGCGTTTTTATCCAGCAGACAATACTCCCCTCTGCGTGGAGTAATATGGATTTTTTCCCTGCTGACCATGTTGTGAAATATGTCCGCATACACTCCAGCCGCATTGATCAGGAATCGTGTTTCGAACATTCCTTTATCGGTCAGAACACGAAATCCATTCTCCATTTTCTCGATTTGCTTCACCTCTGTCTCCAGATGAAACTGAACTCCATTTTGCACTGCATTTTCTGCATAGGCGAGATTCATTTCAAATGGACATACGATTCCACTGGAGGGGATATGAATCGCTGCATATACGGTATCGACCAAATTCGGCTCCAGAAGAAGCGCCTGACTGCGGCTCAGCATCTCCATTCCCTCAACTCCATTCTTTTTACCACGCTCCATCAGCTCCTCGAGTACCGCCATCTCTTCCTTGCTCTGACACACGACCATAGCCCCGTTGCGCCGGAAAGGAAAATCCAGTTTCTCCGCCATCTCATCCATCATCTGATTTCCCAGCACATTCAGCTTCGCCTTCAGTGTTCCCGGTTTCGCATCAAATCCCCCATGCACGATACCACTGTTGGCTTTGCTGGTGCCTTCACATACATCACTTTCCTTCTCCAGTACACAAATATCCAGTTCATATCTGGAGAGCTCTCTTGCCACTGCACATCCCGATACACCGGCTCCGATAATGATGACATCTTTCATTTCCGATCATCCTCCTTAGGCAAATCCCTGTCCGTGTTACCCGGTTGCTCCAGGCATCTCCAATCAACCGGCAAAATTTATACCTTAATTCTATCACGAAACTTTTCCCGGTACAATAAAAAGCAACTCAAGAAGGTCCTTGATCTGCTTTAAAGGGGTGGCTATGTCCCCTTCCCACATTCCCCCCTATACATACTGTCGCGTCAACCTTTTAATCTCTTCTTTCATCATTTCCACAACATCATCCGGTCCAACCACTTTCACTCCTTCTCCAAGCGAAATAATCCACCCGAGGAATTGCCCGCTGACATAGACTTTCACATTCACTGTAAAACGCTCCTCATCCACCGGGACAAGCATCACATCTTTCCCGAACCTGTCAATGATAACTCCCGCCAGCGCATTATCTACCAGAAGTTTGACCTGACATTCTTTTCCTCCAAACATTCCAAAACTCTTCTTAGCATATTCAGCCATGTCCAGTTTCTTAAAATGTTCTTTCCCTTCTCTGGCTTCATCACACATTTGGATATGCAGCATCTTATCTACACGGTAATGCTTGATCTTCCCGGCCTCCGAATCATATCCAACCAGATAATAATTATCATCATGCCATGAAAGTCCCCATGGGCTAATCTGATAATAAGCTCCATCATGGCGCAGTTCCATCTGTTTCTTTACATTCCACTGAAAATATTGGAAACGGATTTTCTTATTCTCCGAAATCGCATTGTGGATCGCGTCGACCGTATAATAAATGCTCTCGTTCATGGTCTTGATTCGCCCGGATACATATACTTGGCGCTGCAGCTTCATTGCATCATATTTGCTGACCAGTTTTTCCAGCTTCTTGATCAATGCATTCGATTTTCGTTCTGTGATGAACCTGGAAGACTGGATCGCATCCACCAGAAGCTTCAGTTCCGGAAGTTCGAAAGGACGGTCGATCACGTGATAATGGTACCGGTTACCCACCGGCTCTCCCGCAACCTCAACCCCGAACTTTTCCAGATCTTTCAAATCCGAATAAACGCTCTTTCTGTCTGCGGTGATATCATACTCTCTTAACGCCTCCAGAAGTTCCGGCATTGTGATATAGTGATTTTCATCCGTCCTCTCCAGCATGATCTGTGCAACCCGGTATAATTTAAATTTCTGATTCGTTCCCTTTGGCATATCAATCTTTTCTCCTCGCATCAAGACCAGATATTTGTAATGTCTGATATCATATTATCATTCTCCACAAACAAGTTCAATGCAAGACCTGCAACTTTGTTACTATCTGACCGGTGCAAGCAGCACCTTTCCGGTTCCGCGGTACACATTTACCAACCCTTCTCCCGATGCTGCCGATCCGAGTAAACTTTTCCCGGAGCGCTCCACGGTAAATTCCAGACTGCCACTCCATGCAATAGCAAAGTTCCCGTCTACTTTCAAAACGTCCTTATCCAGCGTAACTTCCACCAACTCTTCTTTCGGGCAGGGTGATTCGAGACAGACGATTCCGTTTCCCTGAATACCCAGATTGAATAATCCTTCATTTCCGGCAACTGCGGAAGACAGATTCGACCTCATCACTGCTTTGTGTTTTAATGAGGATTCACATGCAAGAAAGAGTCCGTCATCCAGCACAACCGAACCATTCCATTTGCTTAAATCCAACAGCAAAATATGTTGATACGTCGGTTCAAGCACCAATGTTCCGTCTCCGGTATATTCCGGTTTGATTGCCGATTCTCCTGTCACGGAACCGCGCACTGCTTTTCCGAACAGATCGCCGACGCCTTTGATTCCCGTTGTGGCCTTTACATTCCCGACCATCCACTGCATCGCGCCTGCCTGAACCGTCACATTCGATTTGGAGACATCACAGACAACCTGCCTTTTTCGAACATTCATCTGGCTCGCATAAAATGCTTCCATTGCCGTTTCCGGCATAACACTTAAGTCGCGCTGGTACTCAACCACTGAAAATGCTCCCAAAGAATCAATTACCTTCACATCATCGTTTTCCATAAAATTTTTAATCTGATACATTTTTCATTCTCCTTTTATTAGTTTTTAGACTTAAAAATAACTTTTAGCAGTACGTTTTTCCTATAAACGCTTCGGCGCAAACAGTGAAATCACACCCACGATCAGCAACACCGGAAATGCAATTTTAATCAGGCCGACTGCCACAAGGCCGATTAAAAATAACGGAAGCAGCACAACACTGGCTATGATTTTTGAAATTCCCCATGCTGCTTTCACCGCAAAAACAAGTATTTTTCCAAATATCAAAAACATGAAAATTGTAAATATGAATGTTAACATCGTTCTTCATCCTCCTCTTCTGCGATTCTTTTCCCATGGAATTTTGAATTCTCTTCCAGTCCAAGTATCTTACTGTAATCTTTCTGTTCGTGTATTCTCTCAATCATAAGGCACATCCTGACTCTCTGTTCTATACTCATCTTCCTATTCTCCTTTCCGCCAGATTATGCCCATATTATACTTGAATCCTTCCTTCAAATAAACAAAATCATTTGCGAATTAGTATCATCTATTTCTCCTTTTTTGAGGTGATATAAAGTAAATCTTAAGAATAAATAAATTCCCTTCGTTGTCAATATCATATATAATATTTTCAGGATCAGATTAATTAGGGGGGATTTTATTATGGGAAGAAAATCAACAAAAGAAATTAAAAATATTTATCAGATCAGCCGGGAAAATATGGAATATTCCCGGGAAGCAGCAGCCGAGAAACTTGGCTTCATTTCTTCTGACCGTATTGAAAAAATCGAAAATGAACGGACACTGCCGCATCCGGAAGAGGTACTTGCGATGGCAGACTGCTACAAAAATCCTTCTTTATGCAACTATTTCTGCTCTCATGAATGCCCGATTGGAATCGAGTATGTACCTGAGATTCATGCAAAAGAACTCTCCCAGATTACCCTGGAGATGCTAGCCACATTGAATCGGCTGTCACACGCGAAGGAACGTCTTATTGAAATAACAGTAGACGGCGAACTTACGGAAGATGAACTGCCTGATTTTCTTAGAATCAAAGATGAATTGTCGAAAATGGCTCTTGCCATCGATTCCCTGAATCTGTGGCTGGATCACACCATTGCTTCCGGGAAGATTGACAAACAAGTACTGGAAGAAATCATTCACAGAAAATAATTTTGCTCATAACGCAAGAGCCTGGCAAACAGCCAGACTCTCAGCAAAATAGATTCAAATTGTTACATATTCTGTCATCCTTCTTACATTAGTTCAACCATCTGTCCAGTGTTCTGGCAAGCGATTTGAGATCAAGCGGTTTGGCAATATGCTCATTCATACCAACCGTTTTGGCCGCCTGTACGTCCTCCGCAAATGCATTTGCCGTCATGGCAACGATTGGTACCTGTCTGCAGTAATTCCGATCCATGGAGCGGATCGCTCTGGTAGCATCATACCCGTTCATCCGCGGCATCTGGATATCCATAAAGATGATATCGTAATAACCGTCCTTACATGATGCCATTCTGTCAACGGCCTCCGTACCGTCAGCCACATGCTCGATTGCGAGCCCCGTTGTTCCCAGGATGACTGTTGCAATTTCTGCGTTCAGTTCATTATCTTCTACCAGCAACGCGCGGCGGCCTGTCAGATCCATATTTTTCAGATCAACAAACGGTATATTCGGTTCTTGTGCTTTCTCGTCTCCTACAAGAGTATTGAACGTTTTTGTCAGTCTGGAGCGGAACAGCGGCTTACTGATAAATGCATTTGCACCGGCTGCTCTGGCCTCCTGCTCAATATCCGACCAGTCATAGGCAGAGATGATTATGATCGGCACGTCATTTCCCACGGCTTTCCGTATTGCTCTTGTCGTTGCAATCCCGTCCATATCCGGCATCTTCCAGTCAATAATGCAAGCAAAATAATCCCGCTTCTGGTTATGGTGAAGCACAATATGATCAACAGCCTCGGCCCCTGTAGACACACCCTCGGCTTTCATCCCCATATCATTCAGCATGCCGCAGCAGGACTCGAGACTTAATTCATCATCATCCGCCACAAGTACATCCAGATCAACAAATTTGTCATACTGTACATCCGAGCCTTCCTGAAGCCTGAGGTACATCGTCACCGTAAAGCGCGAACCGACTCCCGGCTTACTTTCAACCTTGATATCTCCTCCCATCATGCGGACAATATTCCGGCTGATCGGCATGCCAAGACCGGTCCCCTGTATTTTATTTACGCATCCATCTTCTGCTCGGGTGAACGGTTCAAAAATCTTCTCCATGAATTCTTCACTCATCCCCATTCCGTTATCTTCAAAAACGAATTCATAGCAGCCGATTTCCGCCTGGTTCGAAGGTTTTTCAGAAATAGAGAGCCGGATCTTTCCGCCATCCGGTGTGAATTTTACCGCATTTCCCATCAGATTGGTGAACACCTTCTGGATGCGGAGGCTGTCACCGATTACCTCTTCATGGATCACACCGGAAATGTTGACAGAAAGCTCATGATGGTGCTCTGCGATTTGTGAACTGGTCATAGAGAGCAGATTATCCACCAGGTCGGAAAGTTTAAACTCTTCCTCGATCAGATCCACTTTTCCTGACTCGATTTTACTCATATCCAGAACTTCGTTGATCAGGCTGAGCAGATATTTGCTCGCCTGAGTAATTTTCTGAAGGCTATCCTGAACCCGCTCTTTATCATCAATATGCGACGCGGCAATTGCCGTCATTCCGATAATGCCGTTCATAGGTGTGCGGATATCATGGGACATATTGGACAGAAAATCCGTCTTAGCCTTATTTGCCGCTTCTGCCGCATCAAATGCTGCCTGCAGTGCCATTTCCTGCTGGCGCTCCTTCTTGATCAGATCATCTACATTTCTGGTACCGACTACTGCGACGAAACCACCGTCTTTTTTCTCTACAAACGCAACCCTTGCCTGCAGATATATGGTTCCGTCATCTGTATGTTTTTCATAAGTCAAAGAGTAGTCTTTGCCGTCTGCACGAATATGATCCAACGACAGTTTTTCGATAAATTCACCGCGGCTTTCTTCCGAAACAAGTTCCTCTGCGTAACTGCGCAATCCTTTTGACCAACAGCCATTATGCTTACAAAAATGCTCCGCAATAGCACGGCCGTCTTCATCCTGTGCGCGGTAAGTGGTCACGGTATCCGTTTCCGGATCAACAAGAAGAACAGAATAGTACTCTGAGCCAATTCCCTCTATAATCTCACTTTGTGTCTCCAAAGTTTTGATATGTTTTCTTTCTTCTTCCACGATCGAATCGACATTTCGGAATCCCAGAATAATCCAGCTTTCCGATGTGTGCCCAGAAATAGATCCGGATAAAGACCGCCTGGAAATAATGGGTGCCGCTTTCATCATAATTTACACGATAATTGCATACATACTCATCACTTTCTTCCAGAGCGCGAAGCACATTCTGAACAGAGACGGCATCTTTCAATTTTTTCTTATCCTCGTCCACAACATATTTGGAAATATAGTAATCCCAGGTCGTATTGTAGGAATGTCTTGAGACGCGCTTATCCTTGGGAATAAGATTTCCGTTCTTTTTGAGAGTCGTGGCACTGTCTTCTTCAAAATTGATCAGTGTAACGTCCGGATACTCTTTGCTCAGTGCATTGGCAATCTCCATTTCATCCTTCAGTGTCTCGTTGGTTCTCTCAACGGCTGTAAGCGCATCCTCAATCTTCTTCTGCTGGGCGAGCTCTTTCTTTTTCTCTTCGTCAATATTTTTAAACGCAACGGCAAATTCTTTTCGCTCTCTGAGCGGTTTTACGATCTGGCACTGAAAATACTGCATTTCACTATTCCGAAAGACTCTGTAATTAAAATAATAAGCCTGTTTATCTTCCAGAAGCGTGCTCACACCGGCCACCGTACGGACATCGTCAAATAGATGCCGGTCTTCTTCAAAGACGTCATTGTCGATATAAGCGCTGAGATTCCGGTCATAATTTCCCGCTGCAAACTTCGTGCCGTAGCGGTCACTCATCGTCTGCCCCATACGATAGCAGACGGCTTCTCCGGTATTCATATTGATTGCATATACATTTTCATAGGAGACAGCCAGCGCCTGAATCAGATTATCCTGGATTCCCATCGTTGCTTTTTCGGCAGTGATATTCCGAAATGTACAGATCACTTTTTTATTTCTTCCGTCTGCATTTTTCTCGACCGGAATAAATGCGCATCTGATCCATCCTCCGGATACAGAAATATACTCCTGAATAATGATTGTTTTTTCCCCCAACCTCGCGTCAAGCGTATTCAGATTCGTAAAAATCCGCATGTTCGGTCGGGATTCTTCCGAAACCTGCGTTTTGACTATCCTTTTCAGGCATTCCCGTGCATTTCCCTTTTTGCTGTAAACATGGTGCGAACTGTCGACCGAGATAAGTTCCTGGTAAGAGTTCTCTTCTATATCAATATAATAAAGTGCAAAGAAAATACTGCTCAGGGAACCGATAATGGCCGTGTGCTGCTTCTCGTTTTGAAGAAGAACGGTAAGCTCCTCATTGGTCTCCTGAAGTTTCTTTTTGGCCTCCAGTTCCTGAAGCTTAGCCCCATGAATGGACTGCGTGGCAAAAAAACATGTGTCAACCTGCCCTCGGGATCCCGATTTCCTTCAATAAAGGAGCACTGTCCCCAGCTTGCCGCCGATCCCCCGGCTTCCGCAGAAGGGAAAATGGTACTTCGATATTGTTTCGATATGATCCGGGTGTTTTTGAGCCGTTCCTCCAAAGTGGAAAGATCTACAAATACCTGTAACTCATCCGTGCAGTCAGGAGTCACCATATGATGGGAAAAATAATTCAGCCGTTCCTGTGCATCACCGGATGCTCCGATGTGCGTACGTACATCAGATACCGATGAGAGCTCTGTAAAATAATTCTTTGTAAGATCAATATAATATACCGATGTATAAATTTCACTCAATGACTGGATGATCTTCATCCGTTCTTCTAATGCTTTATTAGAATCTTCCAGTCGTTTGTTCGCAATCTCAATACAGCAAGTCGATGAAATAACAGATAGAAGCAGAAGATGTCCGGTATTCCGTTTGGGATTATCTACTCCGAAAAAGCCTATGATCTCGCCATCCACCACAAGAGGCGAAACCCCTGCACTGTCGATCCCTCTTAGTTCAAGGATCTGGTATGTCTCTGATCCAAAGACAAACTCTTCATCCTGTGCCGAAACAAAAAATTCTCCTCTTTCTTTAACCAGCCTGAACCAGCCTTCCACCATGTCGGCAGGGATATTCTGAAGCGCATTTCTTTTGGCCGCGACTCCCTCACGGCACCATTCATACGTGTTGTTGACTGCCGTCTTCTGAACATTCCATTCCAGAATATAGGCACGGTCCGCATCATAGTATCTGCCTGCATCAGCAAGAATATTCTGAATCGTTTGTCCACCCTTTTCTTTATTTGCGTAATCATGCAGGAAATGCTTGATTGCCTGCTCCTGATTTAACAGATTTTGTGAAAGCTCGTTCATGATACACCCCCGGGAATTGGTATACTTTGTCTGATTTCAATTATACATTTCCCACAAAGCTCTATCAAGACGAAATTCCACAATACGTTTCTTTTTTTATCGTTGCAAGATGAATCATTACTTTACATCTTCTCGCATCTTCATTTCTGATTCCTCCTTTGATCTGCTCTGGAATCATTTTACAGCCTCCTCGTAAGAGGAGCGTCAAGCAGGGAAAAAGATATTTATGCTCACCTTTGATCCGAAATCGCCACCTTAATAAATTCATCCATACTTTTTGTGAAGTATTTATTCTTACGATAATAGAAATAAACGTTTCTTTCTGCAGATGGATCATCAATCTTATAATAAACAATTCCGGGACTTGGCGGCATACATTTTACTACCGTATCGCTAAGAATCGCATTTCCCATTCCTTTCTCCGTCAAATGATACACGGTCATTAACTGATTCAGTTTCAGCGCTACTTTGGGATTAATTTCCGCTCTTTTACAAATAGCTTCAACCCTCTCTCTTGTATCATTATGCGCTCTCAACATTACAAAAGGCTCATCAGCAAACAACTTTAACGGCACACCCTGAATTTCCTTTTTTGTATGTACATTATTTTGTATATCTTCCGCTGTCAGTTTCCACTGCTTTGCCTCCTGATTACTATGGTGACCAGAAGGAACTGCCAAAACAAGATGTTCCTTCATAAAATATTTTTTTTCATAAATGTCCTCATTCATCGGATAATTATCAATAATCATATCCAGTTCTCCGGAAAATAGCTTTTCTTCCAAAATCGGCGTGCTTCCTTCAAACAGGCTCACCTTCACGTTCGGATACTTTTCCTGAAATTTCAGAATAGCTGTTGAAACAACAAAAGCTGAAAAAAGATACGTCCCGCCTATTGCCAGATGTCCCACCTTAAGTTCATTCAGATCTTCCACATAATTTGCAAATTGTTCTTCGAGATTCATTAATTGTTCTGCTGTCTTAATATACTGTTTTCCACATTCTGTAAGCTGAATCGGATTGGTACTTCTCTCAAATAACGGCATTCCTATTTTTTGTTCCACCTTTTTCACTGTAGCACTTAATGACGGTTGGGAAATATAAAGATCCTTTGCCGCTTTTGAAAAGCTTCCCTCTTTATAAATTTTATAAATATATCTCATATTGCTAAACATAACGTATTCCTCAGCTATTCACTTTGATAACGATTTGAAAACGGACGAACCCGATCAGTTTCGTCCGTTTTCTATATAAGTGTAACCTATAATAATTATAACACCTGCATACCTCAAAAAACACCTTTAATTTCTAGCTACGCCACTTTTTATTGCAGCTTCTTTTACTGCTCTGGCAACCGTATCCTTGACTCTGGGATCAAATGCTGCAGGTAATATATATTCTGCATTTAGTTCCTCATCACTTACCAGACCTGCAATTGCATAGGCAGCAGCCACCTTCATTTCATCATTGATGTCGCTTGCCTGTACATCCAGTGCACCGCGGAAAATTCCCGGGAAACAAAGTACGTTATTTACCTGATTCGGATAATCGGATCTTCCGGTTGAGACAACTGCTGCCCCTGCGGCTATTGCCTCCTCCGGCAGTATCTCCGGTGTTGGATTTGCGCAGGCAAAAATCACCGGTTTATCTGCCATACTGCGAACCATATCAGCTGTCAGTGTTCCAGGTGCCGATACACCGATAAACACATCCGCTCCTTTAATCACCTCTTCCAGAGAGCCTTTCTCGTGATTAAAATTAGTAATCTTTGCCATTTCTTCTTTTATTGGATTAAGCTCTTCTCTTCCCTCATAAATAGCGCCTTTTCTATCCGTCATAATCACATTTTTCAGTCCCATAGACATCAAAAGTTTAATAATCGCAATTCCTGCGGCTCCAGCACCTGAAGTAACAATCTTTACGTCTTTTAATTCTTTTCCAACTACCTTAAGTGCATTAATGATTCCGGCAAGTGTGACGACTGCTGTTCCGTGCTGATCATCATGGAAAATTGGAATATCACAAGTTTCCTTCAACTTTTTTTCTATTTCAAAGCATCTTGGTGAAGAAATATCTTCCAGATTAATTCCTCCAAAACTTCCTGCCAGCAAACGAACCGTATTTACAATCTCATCTACATTCTTACTGCGCACACAAAGTGGAATTGCATCCACATCACCAAACGCTTTAAACAGTACACATTTGCCTTCCATAACCGGCATTCCTGCTTCAGGTCCAATATCTCCCAGTCCCAGCACAGCCGTTCCATCAGTCACAACGGCCACAGTATTCCAACGTCTTGTTAATGCATAGCTCTTTTTTACATCCTTCTGAATCTCCAGACACGGTTCAGCCACTCCCGGAGTATAAGCCAGACTTAAGGCTTCTTTGGAATCCACTGCCGCACGGCATGTCATTTCAATTTTCCCTCTCAAATCATAATGCATTTCTAATGATTCTTTTGCGTAATCCATTTATCTCACCTCATACCATTTTCTCAGGATTTACTTTCTCATCATATTCACTGCTATTCATATAACCAAGTTCAATCACAGCCTCTTTTAAAGATTTATTTTCCTTATAAGCTTTTTTCGCAGCAGCGGCTGCATACTCATATCCAATCTCCGGGCTCAGACAAGTCACCAACATCAGTGAATTGTCCAGATTCTCCCGAATCTTATTCTCGTTCGCTTTCAAGCCGCTCAGACAGTTCTTATTAAAAGAGTCCATAGCATCACTCAGAAGGCGCACAGATTGCAACATATTATACGCAAGCAACGGCATAAATACATTTAATTCAAAATTTCCCTGAGATGCGGCAAAACCGACAGTTGCATCATTTCCCATCACCTGTACTGCAACCATAGTAACTGCTTCACACTGGGTAGGGTTAACTTTACCGGGCATAATAGAACTTCCGGGCTCATTTTCCGGGATACTGATTTCCCCAATACCACATCTCGGACCGCTGGCAAGCCAACGTATATCATTGGCAATTTTCATCAGATTGGCCGCCAGTGCTTTCAGTGCGCCATGCGTAAATACGTATGCATCTTTTGATGTCAATGCATGAAATTTATTCTCTGATGCACGGAATCCCTCACCCAAATAATCTGAGATATTCAAGGCGCATTCTACTCCAAAGCTTTTCGGACAATTAATCCCTGTTCCAACCGCAGTACCGCCGACAGCAAGATAACGCAGATGTTCCACGGACTCTTCTAACATCTTCCGGTTTTCTTCCAGCATCCCTCTCCATCCACTGATTTCCTGTGAGAAACGAAGAGGAACTGCATCCTGCAAATGTGTTCTCCCGATCTTGATGATATGCTGATTCCTTTCCTCCAGAGATTTCATAGTTTCTATCATTTTGTCCAACGCCGGATACAAATTCCGTCGGATAGACATAAATGCGGCAATATTCATTGCTGTCGGAAAAGTATCATTTGAACTCTGAGACATATTTACATGGTCATTGGCATGTAGCTTTATATCAGGGTAATTCTTTGCAGCAATGTGAGTAATCACTTCATTTACATTCATGTTGCTCTGCGTTCCGCTCCCCGTCTGCCAGACTTTCAATGGGAATTCTTCTTCATACTCTCCGTTAAGAATCCGGTCACAACTATCCACAATAGCATTCATCTGTTCCTTTGTTATTTTTCCAAAACGATTATTTGCCTTTGCAGCTGAACGTTTTAATATTACTAATGCTTCTATGATTTCATGCGGCATTTTTTCGGTACCGATTTCAAAATTCTGAAAGCTTCTCTGAGTCTGTGCCCCCCAAAAATGTTCTGCCGGAACTTTCACCTCTCCCATGGTATCATGTTCCATACGATATTCGCTCATGACTTTTCTACCTTGCTCTTTCTATTCACTTTCTTTGCCGCGCATCAACAGATCTTTTCCAGGTATTCCAGGTTCAGTCATCTGCCGCGGTTCTAAGATATAATCGAATTCTTCCTCTGACAAAAGTTTTTCTTCAACAACAAGCTTGCGTACTGAATCACCGGTACTTATTGCTTTCTTAGCGATATCAGCGGCTTTCTGATATCCAACATGAGGACAAATTGCTGTTATAATTCCAACACTGTTTTCAACAAGATAGCGGCAACGATCTTCATTGGCCGTAATACCAGAAATACAGTTATCCACAAATGTCTGTACCGCATAAGCAAGTGTATCAATAGATTGGAACATACAGTAAAAAATAATCGGCTCAAACGCATTCAGTTCTAATTGTCCTGCTTCTGCTGCCATAGTGATTGTAACATCGTTTCCAATAATATTGAACGCTACCTGATTGACCACCTCAGGGATAACAGGATTTACTTTTCCCGGCATAATGGAAGAACCATTTTGTTTAGCAGGCAGATTAATCTCTCCAAAACCGGCTCTTGGTCCTGAAGACATCAGTCGAAGATCATTCGCAATCTTAGACAGAGTAACTGCACAGGCCTTGATTGCACCAGATACTGAAACAAACGGATCCAGATTCTGTGTAGAATCCACCAGATCAAATGCCTGAACAAAATTCATGCCGGACACTTCTACCAGATTCGGTACGATTCTCTTCAAATAATTCTCATCTGCATTGATACCGGTTCCAACGGCTGTTCCTCCCATATTCACGGAACGCATCTCATCCATCGCCTTGTCCATACGATTGATATCCCTGAGAATCGCAACAGAATATGCATGAAACTCTTGTCCAAGACGTATCGGAACAGCATCCTGCATCTGTGTACGTCCCATCTTAATCACATGGTCAAATTCTTTAGATTTTTCAGAAAGTGCGGTGTGAAGACGAAGTAATTCCTTTTTCAGATTATCTAAAAGCCTAAGAGAAGTCATTTTTCCGGCTGTTGGAATTACATCGTTAGTAGACTGACCACAATTTACATGATCATTCGGATTTACAATTGTATAGTCACCCTTTTGTCCGCCAAGGATTTCAATAGAACGATTGGCAATTACTTCGTTGGCGTTCATGTTCAAAGAAGTCCCCGCACCTCCCTGAATCGGATCTACGATAAAATCGTCACGAAACTTTCCTTCTAGAATCTCGTCACATGCCTGTACGATCGCACTTGCAATTTTCTTATCCAGAATTCCAATTTCGCAATTTGTAATTGCTGAAGCTTTCTTAATATAAGCCAGACTGTTTATAATTTCCGGATGCATGTTAAGACCTGTAATACGGAAATTTTCCGCCGCCCGGAGTGACTGGACACCATAGTATACATTTTCCGGTACGTTCTTTGTACCAATAGAATCTTTTTCCACACGATAAGCATTTTCTGCCATGATTTTCTCCTCCAAAGTCTTTTGTTATACTTTCTGCAAGGGCGCCACTTACAGTCTGTTTCTCAATTCGTCTATATTATATCCCGGGCATCTTGCACAATCAAATACATAAATTTTTATAAAAAATATAATTCTAAAACTATATCTCCGACAATAGCGGTTCACTCCTATCCTAAAACACTTTTCTTTCTGTTCCATTCGCCAATAACTTCATTTACCGTACTTACCGTTACAAATGCAGCCGGATCTGCCTGCTGAAGAAATGCCAACAACTTACTATACTCATTCTTCTCAAGAATTGTCACAATTTCCATATTTTTGCAATGGACAGGCTGGATCAGGGCATCTGTATAGGTGTGTGTTGTAAGGTCATAAAAAGCATTCAAATGCATGCTGTAGACCCCTCTGATGGAATTTCCAGGTGAGCAATAATATTCAGCGGAAGAGAAAGATGGTGTACTGAAATAAGTGCAGGTCGAACCATCGGCAGCCAGAAAGCGGTATTTGCCATCGCTCAAAGTACTTGGGAGCAATCCCATGGCAGATGAATTAAAATGTTTGAACACAGCTTCCAAGGCAGCCGGTTTCAGCTTTTGACGCTACTGGTTAAGAGCGGAAGAAGTAGGCATGGAAGAAGCGTCCAATCCCCAAAAGTCAAGCATTTCCACTTTGGTGGAGGAAGAGCCTTGCGAAACGAGAAAAGAAATAAGTTTTTGAGATGAGATCTTTCGATTCCTTTGAAAATCGATATCCGGATGAAGGGAATAATCCGAAATATCAGAACAAATATGTTCTACAGCTAACTCAAACAGATCTTTGATTTTTTGATGGCTAACCATTTAAGATACACGACGCTAACTAAATGACATTGCTTCATCATATAATAACAATCCTTTACTCCTGCAGTCTCATATGCAGAATGCATTGCAAGCTGAGGTAAGCCTATATCAATTGCATTCATTGATACCTGTGACATTGCGATATTGCCCAGTGTACTTCCCCCTTCCATGTCAGAGCGATTTGCAAAGAACTGAATTGGTATATTTACTTTTTTGCAAATATCACGGAAAATAGCAATGCTGACACCATCGCTCGTATACTTCTGTCCTGCATGGGACTTCACGACAATTCCTTCATTCATATACACACAATTATTTTTATCAGTCTTATCCGGATGGTTCGGATGTACTGCATGTGCATTGTCACAACTTAACATAAAACTGGAGGCAACGGCTCTGTAATAATCCTCTTCCTCTTTTCCAAGTGCCAGATTCTCTAGTAGATATGGGGATTACTCCCCATACCCCTATACCAAACCGTACGTGCGCTATTAACGCATACGGCTTTTCACTCTATATTTCATACTCTATCTGTAAAACAAACTCACCTTAATACTTGGTTCGAGTAACGGAAATGTCCTGAGTAAGCCATTTAAACAACAGCCATTTCGTCTGCATAAGAAAATTCTTTACTTCCCTTGTATTATCTGTCACTCCGTAATACTGATAGTGCCCTCTCAATTTCGCATTGACTGTTTTAAATATCAGTTCTAATGGCATTGTCCTATGACTTCTTATCCAGTCTTTCATTGCTTTAATTTTACTGCGCAATTTCTTCTTACTGGTCTTTACCCTACAACGGTAAAACTGTTTCTTTCCGTCCATTCCGCAATAAAACGTGAAACCAAGGAAGTCAAAGGTATCTGGTTTTCTTTCCCCTCTTGCTTTTCGGTTTTGCCTGGCAAACCTTCCAAATCCCAAGATTTTTGTCTTTTCCTCCGCAAGCTCCAGTCCATATTTCCTAAAGCGTTCTTCCAGTCTCTGCTTGAATACCTGTGCTTCATGTTGATTCTGAAAACAGCAGACAAAGTCGTCACAATAGCGAATCAAATAACATTCGCCTTTACATTGTCTCTTTACGATTACATCAAACCAGTTATCCAGTACATAATGCAGATATATATTTGCGCTTCTGCGCTCTGGAAAGCTGGTTATGACACACGTGCAGCTCTGATTGGCCCTGGCGTTCACGCTTCACATGGTATGGAACGCACACATATAAATGGGCTTAGAAACACGCTCAAATTAATGGCTGCATATTTAGACTTAATTTAAAGACATGTCCGAGACATAATTTGACCCTCTTTAAAAAACGGAGTCCATCTCCCCTCTTCTGTGGGAATCCGGACTCCGTTTTTCTATTCTATTTTTTACCACCTCAAAAGCCGCATCACTGAATCAGTTCCAACTTATTTTATTTCCATGATTCATATACAGAATCCCCTATTTATGTACAAGGTATGAAAGAATTTGATATACATAAGAAAGAAAATCTGAAATCATACAATGACTTTGCCTATAAGATAATACAAATCAAGTCGATAACCCTTGCATTTTTTACTAGGATTATCGACTTTTTGAAATCTCCTAACTGTCGAAAATGGATTATTAGTTTTACTACTATTTTCTCTGTTAAGATAAACAAATTCTCTTATTCGACCTCGATCAACTCATATTCTCTTGTACCATATCCCAGTGCAGTCGCAGCCTCAATTGTATGGATCCCATTACGGCTCTCTATCCGCTCCAGGAAATGTGCCTTGCCGGGGTCATCGCAGGCATACACCAGATCAATGCAGGCCTGATCCACTGCGATAGGATCTGTCGATACCAGAATACCAATATCGTTCAGACACGGATCTTCCGCCACCGCACAACAGTCACAGTCCACACTCATGTTCTTCATAACGTTTACATAGATCATATTTCCCTTAAAATAATCTACTACAGATCCTGCCGCATCTGCCATGGACTCAAGAAACGAATCATGATCTGAGGTCCAGATATTCTCCGGCACACCGGCGCCATGAATATATGCCTTGCCATAGGAAGAGGCAACTCCGATCGATAATTGCTTTAATGCGCCGCCATAGCCTCCCATCGGATGCCCTTTAAAATGAGACAGAATCAGCATTGAATCATAATGAACTATAGTTTAGCACGAAACAGATATTACATAAAGCACATTATTAATCTTCTGTTTTTCGTCCTGCCTGCATATCGATTCTTCTCACTGCTTCTTCTAGATTCATCTCCTGTTCTTTCGCGATTCGGGCTATGTCCTCGTACTCGTACTTTTCCCGCGTCACGCCATATCCCGAAGCCACCTTTTTTCGCACTTCTCCAAATTCTGTATCTACTTTGCGGATCGTCCGGGAAAGCTTATATCGCCGACTGACATTTTCACGAACTCCAAGTGTCGTCGTATTCCGGAAGAATAATTTCAGCATGATGTCTTTATCTTCCTCACGGCACATAACGGTAAGAAGCACACCCGGACGGGATTTTTTCATTTGAACCGGTATCGTATATACTTCCAGAGCTCCCGCTTCGAAAAACTGCTCCTGCGCGAAGCCGATTGCCTCTGACGTGATATCATCCAGATTGCACTGCAGCTCTACGATCGTATCACCAGTTTCTTCGGTTTCTCCCAATAAAGCACGCACACAATTGACCGTATCGAAGTCCTTTTTACCCATTCCGTAACCGATTGCGTCGGTTTTCATAACCGGCATATTTCCGAATTCAGAAGCAAAATGCTTAAGAAGTGCCGCGCCGGTAGGTGTACAAAGCTCTCCTCTTATACTGCCGCCGTAAATGGGTACATTCCTCAGAATATATGCCGTTGCCGGCGCAGGAACCGGAAGAATTCCGTGGGCACACCTGACATGACCGCTTCCTACGTGAACCGGGGAGACAATGACCTTCTCTGGGGCGAGCTTATCCATGAGCAGACATACTGCAGTGATATCCGCAATGGCATCCATCGTGCCAACTTCATGAAAATGGATTTCCTTCACGGGGACGCCATGTACGTGGCTCTCCGCTTCTGCAATCAGAGAAAATACTGCAAGAATATCCGCCTTTACCTTTTCTGATAGCGGAAGGTCCTGTACAATATGCCCGATCTCATGCATTCCGCTGTGGTGATGGTGAGAATGAACATGGTGATGAACGTGAGCCTGTTCGTGGGAAGTATCATGAATATGGCCGTGCTCATGGATATGATTATGGTCATGGTCATGTGTATGTTCGCAGTTATGGTCATGTGCGTGTTCATGCACATGATCATGCATATCTTCAGATTCTTCTGTTCCGTTCACCTTGACGGTAACCTGCATCCCCTGGATTCCGCACTTTGCAATCTTCTCACCGGAAACAGTCACTCCCGGAATTTCCAGTCCGTTCAATTCACGGAGAAACTCTTCCTTATCGGGCAGCAGTTCCAAAAGCGCCGCTGTCAGCATGTCCCCGGCAGCTCCCATACCGCAATCTAAATATAAAGTCTTCATATTATTTTACCTCCATATGATTGATCCTGCTTGCCAGATATCCTGCTCCAAATCCATTGTCAATGTTAACCACCGACACTCCGCTGGCACAGGAATTCAGCATTGATAATAATGCGGATAATCCACCGAATGACGCTCCATATCCTACACTGGTAGGCACCGCAATCACCGGACAATCAACCAACCCTCCGATTACGCTGGCAAGTGCGCCTTCCATACCGGCAACAGCAATAACGACACTGGCGCTCATAATATCATCCAGATGTGCCAGCAGCCGGTGAAGACCGGCAACGCCCACATCATACAGGCGCGTAACCTTATTCCCATAAACTTCTGCTGTCAGGGCCGCTTCCTCTGCAACCGGGATATCACTTGTCCCACCCGTTGCGACAACAATTTTCCCGATTCCATTTGGCGCGGGCATACTTCCGATCAACCCGATTCTGGCATCTTTATGATAATCCATTTCATACACAGCGGAAATCTGTTCCGCTGATTCCTCGGAAAGCCGGGTGAGCAGAATCGTTTGCTGCCCATTCTTTTTCATTTGTTCCACAATTCCGATCATCTGCTCTGCCGTCTTTCCTGCACCGAAAATGACTTCTGCCACTCCCTGCCGGATCGCGCGGTGAGAATCGACCTTCGCATACCCGATATCCTCAAAAGGTGCCTTTTTCAGAAAGAGCAGCGCTTCTTCTACTGTCATTTCACCTTTTTGAACCGCTTCCAGAATTGCTTTGGTATCATTTCTCATGCCCTCACCTCCAAGTCCAGCAGTACGGAAGAATAATGTTTTTTCAATTCCTTTGTAATCGTTTCACGGTTTTCGATCACTTTTGGGATTTGCCGAGAAGGAACCTGAATCTTTGCCACATCTCCCATCCGGCGAACCCGAAAATCTGTAAACCCAAGAGAGAAAAGAAATTTTTCTGCTTCTTCAGTTGCTTCTAATTTTTCTTTTGAGATTCTTTCTCCTGTCGGAATCCGTGTTGCGAGGCAGGCATAAGCGGGTTTATCCCAGGTAAACAGGCCAGCCTCACGAGAAAGCTGCCGTATCTCATCTTTTGTGAGACCGCACTCCCGTAATGGAGACAATACAGATAACTCCCGAAGTGCCCGCATACCGGGGCGATCCCCCGCGTCATCGGACGCATTCGTTCCGTCAAGAATCGTCGTAAATCCATCTTTTTCCGCTGCCTTTTGTATCTCTTCAAAAATAATACGTTTGCAGTGATAGCACCGGTCGTCCGGATTTGACACAACAGCCTCGGATGACAGTACATCAGGCGTTAAAACCTGCATGGGAATATTCAACTCTTTGACAAGCCGAATCGCATCATCCAGTTCAAACTGCGGCTGAAATGCAGTTTTTACATAATATGCTTTTACCTCCGCTTTGCATTGACTTGCAGCATATAACAGGTAGGCAGAATCAACGCCGCCCGAAAAAGCAACAGCGGCCTTGGGATGCTGTTCAAAAAATAAAAAAAGGTTCATACTTATCCCTCACAAAATATTATTTTTTCTTATTCAAGGATGCCTTCACAACACCTTTCGGGTCTTTGATCAATAATATTACCAGCCAAATAATCAGACCAAGCGCAACCACCGCCAGGCCGAGGAAAAAATCATTGAGCATATCCAGTGGTGCCGGTGCAAAAAACTCTGCACCTGCTTCCAGGTACTCAAACACAGCATCCACCATCCACATCAGAGAGGCTCCCCAATATAAGTAACACAGAATATGTAATTTCATTTCGTTCTTCGGCGCTCCCCTATACCAGAGAATCGTACTGATGATGGCAGCGAAAATACAAGTAAGCAGTGTCATCCTATACCTCCTTGAGTTCAGCAGCCTCAATAGCTGGCCGCTTTACGATGTGGTCAGCAGCCACCACGATTCCAACCCAGATCACAGTGATCCACACTGCCATGGTACCACCTACAAGCGCCATTTCATGCAGCATCTCTGCCGTATCTGCCGGATTATTCATCGCTGTCAGAAATGGGAAAAACGGAACGATCTCTCCGTGCCAAAAATGCTCAAACGCCAGTAATACAGAACCTCCCCAAAGAAGATTTGTAAGCCATTTTAGTTTTCTTGCAAACGGAATTTTTACTTCTATTGTACTTTGCTGTGCATCCGCCTCCTGTACCTCTTTTTTCTTAGATTCCAATACTTTTCCTGCTATTGTTGTAACAACTGCTTCTGTAACAGGGACAATAAAACATGCCATAATAAATACCTCCTGAAAAATGATTTTGTATACAGCCACATCCGAACTAAGCAAAAAAAGATATATAATCACTCTTCTGAGCGGTCATATACCTTCTTATGTATATCGTCATCGTCTGTATTTATAAATTAAATTAAAACGCTTCAGCGCTTATGCCGGACTTCCTGTCCAGACATTATCATTTTAAATAGAATTTACCCCAAAGTCAAGCCGACAACAGCAACGATTTTCTCCCGGTCGTCTCTACATTTTCCTGATCTCACTTATCACGCCCTCAATCAATTTTCCCAACGCAAGATCGGAAACACCCACAATGAAATTATCACAATGATTGACAGGGATCAGCAGCCGTCTGGCATTACTCTGTCCAACAGCCAGTGCCATCGCCGGAGTAATCTCGCCATATAATGAATCTGCAATTACGATTCCAACCGGGCCGACGATCACATCCGCTCTGCGGCATCCGACGATTACGGCATTCTCTCCGGTGGCCGCATGATCCGCCCCTGCCTTCAGCATCGCTGTTGTAGCAGCGCTGTTCGTGCCAACAGCAGTGATCTCCATCTCAGGCATATTCTGTTTAATCGCGGCTACTACCTGCTTCCCGATTCCGCCGCCTTGTGCATCAATAACAAGAATGTTCATATCCGATTCCTTCTTCAATAAAATGTTCTAATAATCACTTTATCGTATGCGGGAAAAAATGTCAATTTCAAAAAGCGCCACACTTTTCACGTGCGGTGCTTCTTATGATTATCGTTACTAATTTGAAATAAATTTCAAGAATTGTTGGATTCTTTCATTTTCAGGATGATCGATGATTTCTTCCGGAGTTCCATCTGCTGCAATCTGCCCACCATCCATGAATAAAACTCTGGTTGCAACTTCACGTGCAAACCCAATCTCATGCGTAACCAGAATCATAGTAGTTCCTTCTTCCGCAAGTGATTTGATTGTATTCAGAACTTCACCCACCAATTCAGGATCCAGTGCCGAGGTTGGTTCATCAAATAATAATACATTCGGGTTTACTGCCAGCGCTCTTGCAATCCCCACTCTCTGCTGTTGTCCTCCGGAAAGTTTGGAAGGATAAAAATCCTTTCTTTCAAGCATTCCTACTTTGGCAAGCAACTCAAGCGCTGTTTTTTCTGCTTCTTCTTTTGATTTTTTCTGAACTACAACAAGTGCTTCCATTACATTTTCAATAGCTGTCTTATTTTTAAATAAGTTATATCCCTGAAATACCATTGAAGAATGTTTACGGAGTTCGATCACATCTTTTTTCGTGTGATTTTCAGCATCGATCCGAATGTCCCCAATCTCAATGATTCCTTTGGTAGGAACCGTAAGATAATTAAGGCATCTCAGCAATGTGGATTTTCCGGTTCCCGAAGGTCCCAGAATTGCAATTACTTCATTTTTATTGATTGTAAGATTGATATCCTTCAGAACCTTCGTATCCGAATCAAATTCTTTATACAGATGTTCAATCTTAACCATTGGCTTTTCTGTTCCCATACTTTTCTCAATCTTCCTGTTTTATATTATTTCTGAATTAACTGTGTCATATCGGCAAACATCCACTTTTCTGTGATCTTTGCTACTGTTCCGTCATCAAGCATTTCCTGAAGGACTTTATTCAACTCGTCGCAGAGCTCTTTTCCTTCATCTGTTTTCTGGATAAAGTATGCTACGTTATTTGCTGTAAGATCCTCATCCAGGAAACGGAATTTGATGGTGTCATTATAGTGCATAAAGTTATTTACATTTGTTGTAGTATTTGCATATGCATCAACTCGTCCAAGATTCAAGTCGTTCATACCAACGGTACTGTCTTCATAAAGAACAACTTCAAATCCAATTTCTCCTGACATCTGCTCAATAATCGTCTGAGCTGCCTGACCGTTTGTGCAGCCTACTTTTTTGCCTTTTAAATCGTCAAATGTATTGATGTCTGTGTTTGATTCCGGCACGATAATACACTGAGCATCTCCATAATACGGGATAGATGCATAGTATTTTTCTGTTCTTTCCGGTTTTACAGCCCAGCAGTTTGCTGCTACGTCTGCACGATTGGTATCCAGTTCTCCCCAGATTGAATCGAAAGCTGCCTGTTTTACTTCCACTTCCCAACCTGTACGTTTTTCGATTTCTGCCCACATCTCTGCGTCAATACCTGTCCATGTGCCGTCATCTGCAAGAAGACTGTACGGTTCACCTGCTCCGGATGTTACAAGCACTACTTTTCTTGCCTCATCCTTTGATTCTGCATCTCCTGATGCGTCAGTTTTTGAGTCTGAGCTTTTTCCGCATCCTGCTGCAACAGCTACTACCATTACCGCTGCAAGCATTGCTGCCAAAATTCTTTTTTTCATAACTTCTTATCCTCCTGTTAATAATAAAATATATCTCAAATGGCTGCCCATTGAAGACCGATGTTTAATACATATTCGCACATTTCTTCTCCAGAACCTTATGTACCAGTCCCAGAAGAAAAATGATTACCCAGTAAATCAGCATAACTGCCGCATAAATTTCAAAATACCGGAATGTCTTTGCTCCTTCAATCTTTGCGGCTCCCATAATATCCGGCACGCCGAGCATAAATGCAAGCGATGTCATTTTGATCAGATTGATCACATCATTAAACAACGGCGGAAGCGCCACTCTGACTGCCTGCGGAATAATGATTCGGGTGATCAGCTGGAAATTCGTCATTCCAAGTGAATACGCCGCCTCTTTCTGTCCTTCATCAACAGAAAGTAATGCGCCTCGAATACTCTCTGACATAAAAGCACCCATGTTAAAACTCATAACAACCGCCACAGCTACAAGCGGTGTCATATCGCGAATTACCGCACTATAAAGTGCCAGTCCATAATAAAAGAAGTAGAGCTGAGCCACGATTGGTGTTCCCCGCATGACAGAAACATAGACTCTGGTAAGCTGATGCAGCCCCTTCACCTTATAATAATTGATAATTGCAACAACCACACCGATCAACAGTGCAAATATGGTTGATACAATCGTCAATTCAAAGGTAACATTCACCTTTCTTGCAATAATCGGAAGCACTTCCAGAAAATAACTTAATTTAAACATTTTTCCACCTCAGTTTCTTGATTAAAATAGTTTAAAACAATATTGGCAAACACAGCCGACGCAGGCGCCAGAACCTCCTCGTCGATTTCAAAGATCGGACTGTGTAACCCGAATCTTCCTTCTGTCTGATCGTTCGCAATACCGACAAACATATAGCATCCCGGAACACGGCTGCTGTATTCCGCAAAATTTTCCCCTCCCAGATGCTTTTTATCAATGATATAACAGTTGCCTTCACCCAGAATCTCTTCCGCACTCTTTTTAGACAGTGCAATCATTGCCGGATCATTTTTCACCGCCTCACCGCCAATAAAAACATCCAGCTCATATTTTGCGCCGTGCACCGCAGTAATTCCATCAACAACCCGCTCAATCTTCGTGGCTATCTGCTCCATGATCTCCATTTCTGTTGCCCGAAATGTACCGCGCACGATACACTCATCCGGAATAATATTTCCCGCGTCTCCTGCATGGATGGAGCCGATTGAAATGACGCGGGGTTCTGTGGAATCAAGATTCTCCGCAACGACAGCCTGAAGTGCAGAACAAATCTGAACTGCAATTGTAATGGGATTGATACATTCATACGGCCAGGATCCATGTCCGCCTTTCCCGATTATCTTTAATGAAAATCCTCCCGGACATCCAAACGCATATTTTTCTGCTATTCCGATTTTTCCTGCCCGAACAGTCGGCCATGCATGAGCAGCAAATACGGCATCTACTTTTGGATTCTCAAGAATCTGATCCTTTTCGATCAGAGCCATCGCCCCTTTTCCGCATTCCTCTCCCGGTTG
Organism: Bariatricus sp. HCP28S3_D3; assembly: GCF_052065755.1. Classification (NCBI taxonomy): domain Bacteria; kingdom Bacillati; phylum Bacillota; class Clostridia; order Lachnospirales; family Lachnospiraceae; genus Bariatricus; species Bariatricus sp. HCP28S3_D3. Next base: position 47,741 of record NZ_JBQHTK010000011.1, read on the forward strand.
AAATACAAATTTAACCGTTCCGCAGAATTCATCCCGAAGCTGACTCAAAATCATCGCAGCTCCTAAGATCCAGGTGGCATGCGCATCGTGTCCACAAGCGTGCATTTTCCCGGGATTTTTGGACTTAAATTCCGTATCTGTCTGTTCTTCAATCGGAAGTGCATCTATATCTGCACGTAACATGACACATTTTCCCGGCCCTTTGCTTCCTTTCAGAATCCCTACTACCCCGGTCCCCTCTGCCATATGTTCATACACGGTAATCCCGGGAAGCTTTCTCAGATTGTCTGCAAGTAGTCTTGCCGTTTCCACTTCCTGCAATGCTAGTTCCGGATGCTGATGAAGAGTACGACGAATCTGTATCAATTCCGCCTCTCGCTCTTTTGCAATTTTCTTTATTTTCTCCCTCATATATCTCCTACCCGAAGCATACAAAATGAACTTTTTTGCATCTTACACACTTACTTAATCTCTTTTTTTTCATATACTATTTTTTAACAGTTTTATATTACTAGTCCTTGCTTTTGTTTTCATCGTACAAAAAGAACGAATCTCTTTATCATTTTTTACAAAGCTGCACATTTTCTATTTATAGGACTATTTATTGATTTTATCTATGAGTTTTTGATACATGAAAAGCAAAAAACGTGACTGATCATCCATCTGCCAGTCACGTTTTCCTTTTATAATTTTTTGCGTTTTTTTGCTTTTATACGTTCCAGCTGCATCACCATAAGAATCCGCTGTCTTTTCAAACACTCCATATCATCCAGATGTATAAGCTCATTGATTTGTGCTACTCTGTGAAGAAGTGTATTCCGATGGATTCTCAGCCTTGCTGCTGCATACATAGAGTTTTGTTTAAAGAAAAGGTAGTAATATAATGTTTCATAAAGATTCGAATTTTTTTTACGATCTTCTTCCTTAATCACTTCCAATTCTTCAATGCGATCATCCATTTCATCTATTTCTTGTGCCATATAATATACTGACAATTCCTGATAGTATTCTTCAATCAGGTAAATATTTTTTTCCGGACTAAATTCTTCCCCAATTTTCAATGTAGTCTGAATCATTTCCATGTTTTCCTCTTTTTGGGATAATGATACAAACCCATTTCCAACCATAAGCTTTGTGTCTGTATTTAACCGTGCAAAAATATTCCTGTAATCCTGTATAAATCGATCTCTGTCTCCCTTCCCTTCTATCTCCGATAGCAAATACACAGCTTTATTATCCTGTCTATGACTCTCTATAATTGAATAATGATCCTGTAATTCTTTTTCCAAAACATCCAGATCATCTTCTCCATAAAAAATCACCCACATGAAATCCGGTTTTTCCATCATATAATCACTGGCTTCTCTATTCGATGGAATCAAAAACAGCTTTTTCATTGCGCAATAATCACTGATAATTTTCGCAACCTGCCCTGCTTTTTCCTTTAAACATTTTTCCTGGTAAAACACAACACAGGAGCCTGACTTCTCCGGCAATTCATACTCGGTCCAATATTCCGGATTTTTCTTACCTTCCTCCAGTCCAATACTTGCTACCGTCTGACCTTTATGATCCAAAATCTTAACAGGCATTCTCGTATATTCGAACAATCTGTTAAGATCCTTTTCCCAGTTTTCTCCATCTTCTGAAAATCCGGGGAATATCAATTTGTAGCAATAATTAATATCTATTCGAGCATCCCCTGCTTTCTGATCTGCAATCAATTCCATAAACGCAGACATTCTTGTAATAATCTGCCCTTCATCACTTTTTGAATAATCCGTATCAATGGCCATATATGGAATATTCTTTTCCTCAGTCACAAATTGATTGATATATGCCGACTCAGCTCCCGTAGCATGGCAGCCCGTCAAAATCATCTCTACCACACCGTCCACATGATATTCATCAATAATCCGCCCAATTAATTCTATGCGGTTATCATTTGGAGTCATGATTGAACATCCTGTCGATAAATATCTTCTCGCAATTGCCCCATAAATGTCAGGATCTTCTTCATCGATCATTCGATCCAGCGTTTTTACTCCGCTGCAATTCTCCAACGCAACAACGACTCCGCCATGATCCTCAATTGCCCGGATTACTTTTAGAGAGTCCCCGCCAATCGGACAACCTGTAATCAATATTCTTGGTCTTGGTTCGAGCATCGTTCCCTGATAATATTCTTCTAATATCTGATCTGTAATCTGATCTACAACTTCCGGTGTTGTTTCAAAATCAAATCTGTATTTGGACCCGGAAACAATTTTCTGGATATCACCTCCCAATACCGGTGCCGGTTCCAGTTTCATAACTTCACAAAGCCTAAGCAAAGATTTCCGGATGCGATTTCCTAAATGGATCGCCGCTTTCATTTTCTCATCTGTTATGATCACCTGAAAGAATTCTTCAAGATATTCTTTCGTACGTATAATCTCCTGCTTCCAGAATTCCATAGATTTCTGTGATTGAGAATTAGGCAGTTCCATAACAAAAACAGGCTTGAATTCCGCCATCATCTCGTACATCTTCTTCTTACCGTCACAGGTTGTTTCCCCGATTACAAGATCAGCAAAATGAAAAAACGGGCATTTATCCTCCACGGCAAATCCATAACTTGATTTAACAAGCGGGCACATGCTCTTCGGAAGCTTACGCTCTGCAGCCGGAACTGTTTCGTTCGCAAACGAACATAGCCCTACTGGTATTGCGCCGATCGCTAAAGCAAGTTCCGTAGGAAAATATGCGCAGTACATTCCCACCACCGGGATTCCCTTTTCTTTATATTCCTTCACTTCGAGAAACGAACGCCTTCTCTGCTCTCCAAATTCTTCAAATATTTCCGGCAAATCCTGAACCAGCTTCATTCCCTCGTTCCTCCATCCATAATCCGTTCTAAATCATTCATCATCATCAAAGCCAGCAGTTCCCCTGATTGTTCCATATCATCTATGTCTGAACCGATCAATTCACGTATCTTTCTTAATCGGTAGACCAGCGTATTACGGTGAACATACATCCTAGAAGCTGTTTCAGCAATATTATTTCCGCACAAATAATACATTTTCAAAGTTTCATACAAATCTGTATTTTTCTCTTCATCTTCTTTCTTAAGAATCTCTACAGAATAATCTCTTAATCCCTTATTTTTTAAGAGCGTCCATGCATAGGTATAGATTGTATGCGCATACCATTCCCCTTCAAGCATGATTTCTTCTACTTTGTTATATTCTTTGATTTCATTCATTCTATGAAGCCATTTTACTTTCTTTTCACACTGCTCTATTTCTCGAAATATGGAGCTTACACAGCATGCTTCCTTCGTTTCCTTAATTTTATTTAAAAGAATCTCTTCGTCCTTTTTGTCTCTAATATCATAAAATAGAACCCAAAACAACTTATTGTCCATTCTCCCATAAGAGCGTTCCCATATTTCCTGTGTCATTGGAAGAGAATACTTGTTTTGTTTCCCAGAGAAACAAGCCATAATATAGTTTCCCTTTATTTCACGTGCGAGATAACAAAGTTCTGATTTTGCTCCGCAAAATATATCGTGGTTCACCAGCCTTTTGCGAAAAGAAACACTTTCATCCGGATATACTTCACGGTTCATCCAATAGTTTGCCACTACATTTCGAAGCATATCTGTTATTTCCGAATAATCCTCTTTTGCATATTTATCATTGAAGATAATAATGCAATACCCCAAATGGCATTCTTTATTTTCTATTTTTTTAATTACAGCCATGCACCCCGGGAGCTCATAATAATCCGTATCAGGAATTCTTCCACGCATGGCATGATCATACATCGCTGTTGTAATCCAGCTTTTCTTGATTCCGACAGCCTTTCTTTGATATCCCCCGCTGGCATAGCACACGATTTTACCAGTGTATTCTACGACCATAATCGATGCATGTATATCATCTCTGATTTTCTCTACAACCTGATCCAAATTTAAATTTTTTGCCAAGGCATCAAAAGCAATTTTATAACATGCATTTACATCAATCTTCCCCACAATATCACTCCCAGAACTCATTATTAATCGCTCATTATTCTAAACATAGTAATCCACTATGCATAGTTTATCATGCTTTCGAAACTTCAACAACAAAATCTCAATTTTCCAATATTTCCGCTGTACATGATAATGAATGCTAAAGTCTTTTTACACAAGATTACTGCATATAGCCTCAACACCCGTTTTAACATTATCCAAAGATGTCGCCAGATTGATCCGAATGAATCCGGAGAATCTGTCTCCTCCAAACCAAGCACCATAATCTACCGCCATCCGGCATTTTTTCTGCATAAATTCTCTCATATCACTGCCAGCTACATAAGCACTTAGATCAATCCAGGTAAGATAAGTTCCCTCCAACGGTGAAACAACCGCATCCGGCAATCTTTCTGCAAAAGTATCTTTCAAATACTGATAATTATCCTGAATCTGTTTTTTAACCTGTTCCAGCCATTCTTTTCCACCACGATATGCGGCTTCTGCCGCAATATAGCCAAATGCATTACCTCCCAGTACTCGAATTCCCTTCACATATTTATCCCACTTATCGCGCAGTGTTTGATTCGGAATAATCACCTCAGAATTCTGTGCTCCTGCAAGATTAAATGTTTTAGAAGGCGCAATAATCATAATCATCATATCCTCATAATCCCCTGCAAGCAATGATGGCACATGTTCATTTTTTCCATAAACAAGATCCTGATGAATCTCATCTGATATAACAAATACATGATGCTTTTTGCAAATATCAAGGAGCTGTCTTAATTCTTCCTTTTTCCAGACACGACCAACCGGGTTATGCGGTGAACATAAAATAAATAGTTTTACATTATTTTCAATAATCTTCTTCTCAAAATCCAGAAAATCAATACTGTAGTTTCCATGATCATTGATTAAATCTGAAGTCACCAATTTTCTTTCATTATTTGTAACCGCATGAAGGAAAGGATAATACACCGGTGTCGTAACAATGACCGCATCTCCTTTTTCTGTCATAAACTGTATGATCCAATTGAATGCCGATACAACCCCCGGTGAAAACCGAATCCATTCTTTCTCCATCTTATATCCATGATTCTCATGTTCCCAATCTATACATGCCTGATAATAACTGTCAGGGACTCGCATATATCCAAAAACTCCGAGATCCACATATTTATGAAGAGCCTCCTGTACACAATCTGCCACTTTAAAATCCATATCAGCAACCCACATTGCATGAAGTCCTTCTTCACCAAACATGTTTTGCTGACCGTCCCATTTATTACAATCTGTTCCTCTTCTGTCTACATATTGAATATCCATAATTACCTCCTAAGAACTTTTCATAAACTATACCACTTTAGATTATAAAGTCCTAAAAAAATATTTCATCGGATAGATTCTCTAAACTTGTTGTTTTATTTGTATGTTTTGCACATTTTCTATACATCATGGAGTTTTATTGATTTTTTCTATAATAGAAATCAATATTTCCTTGCCTTTTATTCCCCGCTACGCTATGACGTTTTCATTCTGGAAGTTTCCTTCTGAGACTTCCACTTCTCTTATCCGTCATGGATAGTCGGTATATTCACAAATGGAGCAATCTTCCAATGTAAAACCCGAATGTAACACGAAAATAAAGTAAGAGATACATGGTAAAAATCAGGAGATACGCGAAAAAGAGCAAGAGCTTATCGAGGTCCAGAAGCAATTAGAGCAGGCACTGCAAACGATTAGTCTTCTCCAAAATAATAGTCCCCTACCACACAAAAAATAAATTTGAAGAACTTTTTCAAATTCTATGACATGAACAATGGAGCCGGCATCCTCCCATATCCAGGGAGTGCCGACTCCATCTTGTAATGTATGCTTCTATTTCCGTTATTTTACCGCCTCAAAAGCTGCATCAAGTGCTGCGATCAAGTCTTCTACTTTCTCAATACCGATAGAAAGACGAATCGTATTCGGTTTGATTCCCTGATCCAGAAGTTCTTCTTCCGTGCACTGACTGTGCGTGGTAGTTGCCGGGTGAATCACAAGTGATTTTACATCTGCTACATTTGCCAGCAATGAGAAAATGGCAAGGTTATCAATAAATTTCTGCGCAGTTGCCGCATCACCTTTAATTTCAAATGTAAAGATAGATCCTCCTCCGTTTGGCAGATATTTCTTGTATAATTCATAACTTGGTTCCGTCGGCAGTGACGGATGATGTACTGCTTCTACCTGCGGATGATTTGAAAGATATTCTACAATCTTCAGCGCATTGCTCACATGGCGCTCTACACGGAGTGACAGCGTTTCCAGCCCCTGCAGGAAGAGGAAAGCGTGGAACGGAGAAAGGGTTGCACCGGTATCACGCAGGATGACCGCACGGATGTATGTTACAAATGCTGCCGGACCTACTGCATCTGCAAAGGATACGCCATGGTAACTCGGGTTCGGATCAGAGATCCACGGATATTTTCCTGCTGCTTTCCAGTCGAAGTTTCCGCTGTCAATGATTACACCACCGATGGCTGTCCCATGTCCACCGATGAATTTGGTTGCAGAATGAACAACGATATCAGCACCATACTCGATCGGTCGAATCAGATACGGGGTTGCAAATGTAGAGTCTACTACAAGCGGAATGTTATGCTTATGAGCAATCTTTGCCACTTCTTCCAAATCGACGAGATTAGAGTTCGGATTTCCAAGAGTCTCTACGAAAATTGCTTTTGTGTTTTCCTGGATCGCTGCTTCGAAAGAACCCTCTACTTCCGGATCAACAAATGTTGTGGTAACACCATTGGTAAGCGGCAATGTATGTGCAAGCAGGTTGTAGGTTCCACCATAAATAGTCTTGGAAGCTACGATGTGTTCTCCTGATTTTGCAAGTGCCTGGAATGTATAGTCGATTGCTGCTGCACCGGATGCAACTGCAAGTGCTGCAACACCGCCTTCCAGAGATGCGATACGCTGTTCAAACACATCCTCTGTCGGGTTGGTAAGCCTTCCGTAAATATTTCCCGCATCGCGAAGCCCAAAACGATCAGCCGCATGCTGTGAATTATGGAATACATAAGAAGTTGTAGCGTAGATCGGAACTGCTCTTGCATCCGTTACCGGATCTGCCTGTTCCTGTCCGATATGTAATTGTCTTGTCTCAAATCCCCAGTTTTTAGAATCTTTAATATTTGCCATCTCTATTTCCTCCAATTCATTTATTTCGATTTTGCTTTGTTTTTCTTGTTGAATACATACTAACACAGTAGGCTACCTTTGTCTAATATATAAAAAAAATACCAAGTTATAGTTTTAAGCTATAACCAGATATTCTTTCAATTTTTCTATATACAGTTCACCCATCTTACTCCGCACCGTATTTTTTTTAACAATATAGCCTATCTCCATCACACTGTTCGGGTTCTGCGCATCATCCCGGAATGGAACTGCCACAAAATCATTTCCGTTCAATTCCTCGCATATGATGCCGGAACAAAGCGTATATCCATTCAGCCCCACCATAAGATTCAGCATCGTCGCCCGGTCATTCGCTTTAATAACCTGCGAGTACTCATTTGTGGAAAGGATTTCCTCTGCGAAATAGAAGGAACTGTTATCCCCCTGTTCAAAAGACAGGCAGGGGTAACCATTCAATTGTGCAAAACTAATGGATGCTTCTTTTGCCAGAGGATGATCCTTCCAGATATACACATACGCCTGACAGTCTACAAGATGGTGAAACTCAAGGTCATAGGATTTCAATAACTTTTCAATCGCTTTGCGGTTGAAATCACTGAGATAAAGTATCCCGATCTCGCTCTTCATCGTATTTACATCACTGATCACTTCCATCGTTTTCGTTTCGCGAAGCGCAAATTCATATTTTGACATATCGAATTCCTTCGCCATATCCACAAACGCTTTAACTGCAAAAGAATAATGCTGTGTCGATACGCCAAACTTCTTTTTATAGGATCCGCCCTTCCCGTATTTTTCCAAAACGCTTTCATACTGTCCGTATATCTGCTTTGCGTAAAGCAGGAATTCCGTCCCGTCATTCGTCAGGGTAACGCCTCTCCCGCTTCGATAGAATAACGTAATGCCCAGTTCCTTTTCCAATTCTTTGATAGCATTGGTCAGAGACGGCTGAGATACATACAGCTGCTCCGCTGCTTTATTTAACGACTTTGTTTCTGCTATTGTGATGAGATAGTTTAACTGTGTCAGTGTCATTTGCTCCCCAGCCTCCTTTTTGTGACATCATATCATCAATTGCCTACTGTGTAAATAGGTTTCATGTTTTCTAAAGCAAAATAAAATCGATGGATCTGGCGATAATACGCCTGTTCCGTCGATTCTATTTACAATATCAATCCCAAAAGAAGTGGCGGAAAAATCCGCCGCTTTCCACAACTATTCCGTAAATAACGGTGTAGAATAATATCTGTCACCGGTATCCGGCAGAAGTGCCACAATCGTCTTACCCTTATTCTCCGGACGTCTTGCCAGTTCGATCGCCGCATGCAGTGCAGCACCGGATGAGATTCCGACCAGTACGCCTTCCTTCTTCGCAAGCAGTTTTGCCTCTGCAAACGCATCCTCATTTTCCACCTTAATAATCTCATCGTAAATCTTTGTATTCAACACTTCCGGAACAAAGCCTGCGCCAATTCCCTGAATCTTATGCGGGCCGCCTTTACCCTCTGATAGTACCGGAGAACCTGCCGGTTCAACTGCCACGATCTTTACGTCCGGATTCTGTTCTTTCAGATACTCACCTGTTCCGGTCAATGTTCCACCAGTTCCTACCCCTGCCACAAAGAAATCCACTTTTCCGTCTGTATCATTCCATACCTCCGGTCCGGTCGTCGCTTTATGGATTGCTGGGTTCGCAGGATTCACAAACTGTCCAGGAATAAAGCTTCCCGGAATTTCCTTAGCCAGTTCTTCTGCTTTTGCAATCGCACCCTTCATTCCCTTTGTACCGTCTGTCAATACCAATTCTGCTCCATAAGCCTTTAAAATATTTCTCCGCTCCACACTCATGGTTTCCGGCATGGTCAGAATAATACGATAGCCTTTGGCCGCTGCAATAGAGGCAAGACCGATTCCGGTATTTCCTGATGTAGGTTCGATGATCACAGAACCTTCCTTTAACTCGCCTTTCGCTTCGGCATCTTCAATCATTGCCTTTGCGATTCTGTCCTTTACGCTTCCTGCCGGGTTAAAATATTCCAGTTTCACCAGAAGCGTTGCTTCCAGCCCCAGTTCTTTTTCTACATTCGCTACTTCCACCAATGGAGTGTTCCCGATAAGTCCAAGTGTTCCTTTATAAATCTTTGCCATAACTCGTTCCTCACTTCCATAACCTATTAATTAACTATGTTTAATATGTTTTAAATTATATCCCTACTTTCTGAATATGTCAAGTGTTTTTTAGGGACGTTTCTTTTGCCACGATGCTGGGGTCAAAAGGTATTTCCAACTAATTAAATAACTACTATTGATGAAAAACCTTTTGCTGTTTTATATAGTGATAAAGCTTCACGGCCAAACACTCCTGTTAACGTAATCATCGGAGCATGCATCATCAAAGAATTGTTTGATTACTCTGACGATGAGTTGGTTGAAGGCCTTATGCTTGATTTACGTTTACAGTATGCACTCCATACTACAAGCTTTACTGAACAGCCTCTGAGTGATAAAACACTGAGCCGTTTTCGCCGTAGATGTTATGATTATGAACAAACTCACGGAGTTGATTTATACAAAGCTGCCATCCAAAACTATAATAAAGAAATCGCCAAAATGATGGAGCTTGATGGCAAGATTCGTCGAATGGATTCCTTGATGATTAATTCAAACATGCTGTTAAATCCAACTGATCCTGAGGCTACATACCGAAGGAAAGCAGGGAAAGAATATCGCGGCTATGTGGCTAATGTAGAGGAAACTGTTGGGAAAAATGGTTCTGTTGTAACCAGCTATGAGTATGAATCCAATATCCATTCAGACTCACAGTTTATAAAAGAACATCGAACTACTTCCTACTGCATTGACAGCCAAAAAGAATCGGCGAGATGTTTCCGGATTTGAAATGGACGAAGAAAAAACAAAAGTGATAAAGTGTCCGGCAGGAAACACACCTAGAAAAAGAGCCTGATTCGCCTCGCACTAGAGGAGAGAATGTCTAGTGAAACATATAATCTGTATCGCAGGATACGAAACGGAGTAGAAACGATTCCCTCAATTCTTCGAAGAAACTATCATCTGGAAAAGCTTCCTCGTGGAAAACAAAGAGGAAGGTTCTTTTTCGGAAGTAAAATCGCAGCGTTGAATTTTCGAAAACTCTTTCACTATGTGAAAGGGTCTTCGAACTATGCAGAAAATCCTCTATTGGCATAAGAATATGGGAAGGGTATAGTTACAATCGACACCAAATATACCGAAAACTACGGTAGAAACTTATAAATAGCAACAAAAAGCAAAAAAGGGACGTTCGATGCCAGGGCTTTTGACCCCAGCATCGTGGCAAAAGAAACGTCCCCTATTCAACCAAAACACCATTTTCCTGTGCTTCGATATGACTGTTAAAGAATTCCTCCGTTGCCTGAATCATATAATAACTGTCCTTGATTCCCGCTGTCTCATACGGAGAATGCATGGAAAGCTGCGGCAATCCGATATCCACACTGTTCATGGATACCTGAGCCATCGCAATATTGCCAAGTGTGCTTCCTCCCGCCATATCCGAGCGGTTTGCAAAAAACTGTACCGGAACTCCGGCCTTTTCACAGATTCCTTTAAACACCGCAACACTGACTGCATCACTCGTATATTTCTGTCCGGCGTGGGATTTGACCACGATTCCTTCATTCATATAAACGCAATTACCTGTATCCGTTTTCTCCGGGTGGTTCGGATGAACGGCATGCGCGTTATCACAGCTCAGCATAAAGCTGGAAGCCAATGCGCAGTAAAATGCATCCTCATCTTTGCCAAGTCCACGGTTGAGCCGGTGGAGAACATCAAATAAAAATGTCGAGCCGGCGCCCTGCTTGGTTCCGGAACCCACTTCTTCGTTATCGAAGCAGGCGAATACATTGATTGATTTCTCATTTGCACCTTTTAAGAACCCCTGCAGAGAAGTATAGGCGCATTGCAGATCATCGAGCTGCGGGCAGGAAACGAACTCTTCCTTCGCTCCCCAGATGGACGGCTCCATACGGTTATAAAGATAAAGATCCATCCCGTAAATATCATTCTCTCCTACATTCAGTTCTTCTGCGATCAGCTTTTTGAAATCGCCCTTTTGACATTCGCCGCCGCCAAAAAGCGGCAGCATGTCAACCTGTTTATTATATTCAAATCCCTCATTGATTTTTCGATTCATGTGGATAGCCACATTCGGAATCATCACCAGATCCCGGTCCACTTTAACGAGCCTGGTCACAAAGCTGTCTCCTTCTTTTACCACTGCTCTTCCGGCAACGGAAAGCGGACGGTCAAACCAGGGTGCACAGAGCATCCCGCCATACCCCTCTGTATTCAGCTGGGTATATTTTCCGCGGACTTCCAGTTCTTCGTTTTCCTTGATTTTAAATGTAGGCGAATCACTGTGGGAAGCCGCTATGTTGAAGCTGTAGTTCTCCAGATCCGTTCCGATTTTCAGCGCGATCAGACTGGAATCGTTCCGGGTGACATAATATTTTCCTCCCAGACTGATCTCCCAGCGCTTTCCTTCAGGAAGCTCCTGATATCCTTCCTCATTCAGAATTTTCTTCATAGAATCCACTGCATGGAATGCGGTAGGACTGTTCTTGATAAAAGATACCATATCTTCTGCTGTTTTCTTATACATATTCGACTTCCTCCAATATTCTATCTTATTGTTTATGCTTTTTTCTGTTCTCTTTTTGCAATCTGCGGCATGATCAGTCCGAGTGCCGTCAGAATGACCGGTGTGATTACATTTAAGGCAAATGTAAACAGATCATCGGAGTACATTCCCAGAATACAGCTTGCTGCAGTAATCAGGAAACACCATCCCCCGAAAAATTTGGCAACGCCCTGATTCTTTACGAAACGGTATTCCGCCGGAATCTTGTCATACGCCTTACGCAGAGCAAGGTAAGCAACAAATACCCATAAATAACGCAGCGGCATACATACGGAATTCAGTTTTGTCAGCTGCTGAAGTACCGCAGCAGCTCCCGGTACAACGGACTGAATCAGTATGATCGCTCCGGACAGGATCGCAACAAGGAGAATACCATTGCTATATACGCCATATTTATTCTTCTTCTGAAGTTTGGAAGGTATAAACTGGCGTGTATCTTCATTATCAAGCAGCATACGCAGTGGTGCGTCAATGCTCAGTACCAGAATAGCAAACTGGCTGATCAGATTACAGATTGCATAAATGATCAGGAAGAAATCCCCCACATGCCAGTACTCTCCCAGCTTCTGGAATGCCCAGTAAGAACCGTTTGCCGCATATGAATTGAAGGATTCTGTACTCTCATTGATCACAGCCGGGTCAAACATCATTCCCATTGCGAAGGTACCAAGAATCGCACATACAACAACCATAATCGCCAGTGAAATCATTCCCTTCGGAAATCCTTTGCTCGGATTCTCCACTTTATTAACGTACGGTGAAATTTTTTCACATCCGCCTACTGCAAATACCAGAATGGAAAGGGATGTGAAATAAGCCACATTAAAGTTCGGAATCAGGCTCTTCATGCTCAGATCCATGGATACAAATGTAGCTCCCGGATTGATCGCCGGTGCTGCGAACATCATCACGATGTAAAGCAGTGACATCACAAACATGGTCGTCCCCGCCAGCGTAAGCAGCTTCTTCAGCGGATTAAGTCCACGGCTCGCAATAAAGCATCCCAGAAGGAATACAGCAAGTGTCGCAAGCTGTACACCCAGTGTCGGCAGAGAATCATAGGTCTCCGCATTACGGAAAATCGCCCAGGACAGAGCCTTCAGACTTCCGCTTCCTTTACTTGCAATATAAGTTATGTGGCATGCCCAATATGTAAATCCGGCATAATAAGCAACCTTAGCCCCCATTGTCTTATTCAGCCATGAACTTACACCGCCGCCTTCATTTTTAAATGCTGAACCCAGTTCTCCTACCATCAGCGCATATGGAACAAAATACAGCGCAAACATCAGGATCCAGCTCAAAGTTACCTGGATTCCGTTAAAATACACGAATCCATTCGTTACATTTCCAAATCCCCATACTGTGGAAAAGGCCATGAATGCCAGGGCCTGCCACGTGATTTTCTTCTTATCCGACATAAGTCAAACCTCTCTTTTGTTTTTTTACAACGTTTATTTTGCTTTCGTCACCCCAATTTCCGTTAATACTCACAAAATATACCGCTATCCTAATATGATATTATACAAAATGACCACCAAAGTGTCAAATATATAAATTCTTTCATGCTTCTTGTTAATGCAAACAATAGTATAAAAATACCATACAACAAGCATGGCAGTTTGCTCGTTGTATGGTCTTTAGAGGCAAAAATTTGGTATTAATATGATTTCATAAATTATTTGATAAAGCTGACATGTTTGCAGATTTCTTCAATTGCTTTATCTTTTCTTTCGTTGAAGATAACTTTATTCTCTTCAAACAGGTTGCGTCCTTCTGTGTCGATAGACATGATGAGCGGCCCAAATTCCTTTACGCGGCAGTGCCATAAGGTCTCCGGCATTCCCAGATCACGCCACTGTGCATCCACAATTTCTTCTACTTCCGTCGCCGCGACTACCGCATTTCCGGCAGGAAATACACAGTGGATCGCTTTGTAATTCTTGCAGGCGTATTCGGTATTCGGTCCCATGCCTCCTTTTCCGATGATGACCTTCACACCGGTCTTTTCCACGAATTCTTTCTCGAATTTCTCCATACGCATACTGGTAGTCGGCCCGACGGATACCATCTCGAATTTGTCATTTTCCAGAGGACGGATAATCGGTCCTGCATGGAAAATAGCTGCGTTTCTCACATCAACCGGGAGTTCTCTTCCGGCTTCCACCAGTCTTCTGTGTGCAACGTCTCTGCATGTTGTCATACTTCCGTTTAAGTATACGATATCTCCAATATGGATATTTGCCAAATCCTCATCTGATATTGGTGTTGTAAGGATTTTCTTTCCATCTTTCATTTCCAGCATTATAATTCCACCCCCGAATGTGTCGTGATTGTATAGTTAAGATCTTTATCGAAAATAATGTGGCCTCTTCTGTGTGACCAGCATCCCACGTTGACAGCAACACCGATCGCGGACGGATGTCTTGCAGTATTTTCAATGTGAACGCCCATAACAGAATATTTTCCGCCCATGCCCTGTGGTCCGAGACCAATCGCATTGATACCGTCTTCCAACAGTTTTTCCATGGATGCCGCACGTTCGTTTTCATTGTGGCTTCCAAGTGGACGCATCAATGCTTTCTTGGAAAGAAGCGCCGCGGTTTCCACAGAAGTCGCAACACCTACGCCCACCAGAAGCGGCGGACATGCATTGAGTCCGTAGGATATCATGACATCCATAACAAATTTGGTGACTCCCTCATAACCTGCACCCGGCATCAGAACCATGGCTTTTCCCGGAAGGGTACATCCGCCTCCTGCCATGTAGGCATAGATTTCACACTGATCGCTGTCCGGAACGATATCCCAGAATACAGTCGGCGTTCCTTTTCCCACATTTTTGCCGGTATTGTATTCGTCAAATGTCTCTACACTGTTGTGGCGAAGCGGTGCTTCAAACGTTGCTTTCACAACAGCTTCTTTTAATAATGCTTCCAGTTCTCCGATCAGTGGAAAGGCGGTTCCGCATTTTACCCAGAACTGCAGGACACCTGTATCCTGGCAGCTCGGCCGGTTCAGTTCTTTTGCCAATACCTGATTCTTTTTCATAGTCTGGTAAATGACTTTCGAAAGCGGACTGTCTTCCTTCTCGGCAAGTTCATCCAGCTTTGCAATAATATCATCCGGCAGCACTTTACCGATGTAGGACACAAAATTTGCCATATAAGTAGTAAGCTGCTCTACCTGTTGTTTTTTATCCATGTTTTTTCACTCCTTATAAATTTGAATTCAGTCTTTCTTCTCTTATGGGAAGAATGGAAATGCAATCGGAAGAATGATCATACTTACAACCGTTGCAATGATGATCAGTGGGAAACCTGATTTCACATAATCCATAAATTTATATCCTCCGGCTCCCACCACCATGGTATTTGCCGGCATTCCGATCGGTGTCGCATATGCGCAGGATCCTCCGATCACACATGCCATCAGCACAGCTCTCGGATCCGCTCCCATCCCCTGGGCAATGGAGAGGCAGATCGGAACCATCAGTGCTGTTGTTGCCGTATTGGACATAAAGTTCGTCATGATACAGCAGAGCAGGAATACGACCAGTGTTAAAATGTACGGTGACGGATTCTCTCCTAATGCTCCGATCACTTTGCCCGCGATCAATTCTCCTGCTCCTGTACTCTGAAGAGCTGATGCCAAAGACAAGGTACCTCCAAACAGGAAGATCGTCTTAAGATCAATCGATTTCAAGGCATCCTTTTCTGAGATTACTCCTGTGAGGATAAGAAGCAGTGCTCCGATTCCTCCAGAAATGCAAAGCTTGATTCCAATCTTGTCTTCAAAAATCATTGCCAGAAGCGTAAATACCAGAATAACTAATGATAACCACTGCTTCCATACAGGCACATCACTGAAATCTTTCTGTGTATCAAATGCGCCGTCATCTTGTACATCGTGACTTGGCAGAAGCTTATATCCGATCGTTGCATAGAAAAGGATACCTACAATCAGAATCGGAAGACCTACGATAGCGTATTCGAAAAATCCAAATCCAAGCCCCAGTTCTTCCAGCGCACTCTGTGCGATCAGATTTCCGGGTGCTCCGATCAGCGAGAGATTTCCTCCCATTGCCGCCGCAAACACAAGCGGCATCAGTAAGCGTGATCTTTTATATCCGGATTTTGCCGCGATTCCGATCACCACCGGAATCAGTACGGCTGCCGTTCCCGTGTTGGACAGAACCCCGCTCATCAATCCCACGATCACCATGATCGCAACGATCAGCATACGCTCCGTCTTTGCAAATTTTGTTACAATTCCACCGATTTTATTTGCCATTCCGGTCTCAAATAATGCACCGCCGACGATGAACATTGCCACAAATAATATAACATTGCTGTCAATAAATCCCGCAAAAGCTGTTTTGACATCCAGCACTCCTGTCACGACCAGTCCGATACAGACGATCATCGAAGTAACACCCAGCGGAATCTTTTCCAGCACGAACATTACGACTGCAAACAGGAGAAAAAGTAACGTAATTGTAGATGGACTCATTTGCTTTCCCCCAATCCTTATTCATTTATCGAGTAATATGACGGCCGTTCTTATTACTTCTTGTTACGATTTCATTATAGGAAATTATTTTCGGCTTGTACATTTACGAATACTTATAACTCCATAAAAAAAGCTTAATGTGGAGCGGATTTTTGTGCATTTTTACTTGTGATATGGTATAATCCAAAGAAAAAGCAGCTCTGTTTTTATCGATTCTGCTTAAAAATGCTTCCCGAAAAAATTTCAGAAAAGGAAAATACCATGAAGATCATCCAGTTAGAATACTTTTGCGCCGTATGCCGCTATCACAGTATTACGCAGGCTGCTCAGAAGCTTTACGTTACCCAGCCCGCCATTTCAAACGCAATCAAAGAATTGGAAAAGGAATTCTCTATCAGCCTGTTTGCGCGAACCAAGAACCATATGTCTCTAACCAAAGAGGGCGAAATCTTCTATCAAAAAGCAAGCAAACTGCTTGATACCATCAATCAGACCTCCTCGGAACTCTATGACCTCGGCAGGCAGGTGAGCCCGATCCGAATCGGAATCCCGCCTCTTCTCAGCACGGTCTTCTATCCGGACATGCTGATCTCTTTTCAAAAAGAATATCCTTCCATTCCGGTGGAGCTGTTCGAATATGGCTCAATCCGTGCTGCCAACATGGTATTTGACGAGACGCTGGATCTTGCACTTGTAAATATGAATTTTTATGAGATCGATAAGCTGAATTCCTATCAGCTCCTGTCCGACAGGATCGTATTCTGTGTGTCTCCGGAACATCCTCTGGCTAAGGAAAAAGAAGTCTCTCTGGAAATGCTGAAAGACGAAAACCTGATCCTGTATAATACGGACTCTGTTTTAAATACGACTTTGTATTCTCGCTTCGAAAGTTCCGGAATCAAGCCAAACGTGATCATGCATGCCAGCCAGCTCTTTACCATCCGGAACTTTATCAGCAATCATCTGGGCGGAGCATTCCTCTATTCTTCTTTGATGAAAAATCTGCCGGGACTGATCGGTATCCCTGTTGCCCCGGCTATCCGCCAGGAGATTGGGTTGGTGTGGAAAAAAGGGAAATATGTGAACGACAGTGTGGAAAAATATATTGCTTTTGTACAGGAAATGAATCCTGAACTTTTCACGCCGTCTTAAGAATGGAAAATGGAAGTAATCATCAGTTCGCTTTCCCTGATTACTTCCATTTTTTCTATAGTTCGCTTAACTCTAAAGATTTTTTCACCGCCTGTGCAATAGACACATCCGGTACATAATATGGAATCAATGTTGCCTGTACCGCATGATAAAGATCGGATTTTCCCGGCCATACTGTACCAATCACCTTATTGTTCCGATCCATCTGATGGAACCACGATCCGTTCACATGATCCAACACGTCCTCATCCAGATACTGCATAAATTCTGCATACTTCTTGGCATATTCCTGCTTTTTCGTCACATGATAAAGCACTGCAGATGTATTGATTGCTTCTGCCAGCGTCCAGTGCATTCTGTCATGTACTACCGGTTCTCCATTCCAGTCTGTCGTATAAACGATTCCGAGTGCCCCATCCGCATTCCACGCATCCTGAACAGCCCGGTGAAACAGCTTTTCTGCCGCCTCTATATATGTCCATGCGGACTCTCTGTCATTTTTGTATGTAGAAAGTGCCCACTGTGTAATCAGTCTTGCCCATTCAATTCCATGCCCCGGTGTCGCCCCATATGGTTTAAACTGATCTGCCGGCTGTTCCTTATTGCACTCCAGATCTGCTTCCCATTCTTTTGTAAAATGTTCCGGTATCCTCCAGTTATTTACAGACGCCCAGCTGATAACATGATCAATAATACGTCCTGCTCTCGCTCGATATTCTTCTTTTCCCACTGCATCCGCTACCGCCAGGAACGCTTCCACCGTATGCATATTGGCATTTAATCCCCGATAATTATCTAAAACTGTAAATTCTGTATTCCACGTATCACAGGAAAGCCCTTCCTCTTCATTCCAGAACCTTAGATCGTAGAGTTTCAATGCCTCATCCAACAATTCTTCTGCTCCGGCCCGCCCGGCAAGAATTCCAGATGTCGCGGCGAGAATGACAAATGCATGTGCATAACACTGCTTACTGGGCAGAGCTATTCCATCCGCAGTAACCCCTGCATACCATCCCCCGTTTTTCACATCATGGAGTTCACCGCGAATTCCCCGAAGTGCTTCATCGACCAATGCTTCACTCCCCGCATGTCCAAGTAAGGTCCCCAAACTGTAAACATGTGCCATACGGCAGGTAATCCATGTTTCCCTGTTTCGCTCCTTCCACGGAGTTCCGTCATCCCCTAAATAATATGCACTCCCCTCAGGAGACGGAAAACGATATCCAAAATCAAACAGATTATCTCGGATTTCGTTCATAAACTTTTTGTTTTCCACTGTGTCAATTTGATACTTTTTTTCCATTACTTTATTTCTCCTTAATAGCAATCTGCCATCGTTATATCATCAATACTTTTTCTGTCAATATTGTAGATATGCCCGATTCCAAATACAACGGCACTCACGACCAGAAGCACATGTCTTAACGTAATCCCACTTAACAAAAACATGCATATCGGAATGATGGCGAGCGCCATGCTCTTCCAAAATTTCTGTTCTTTACTCCATCTCTATTCCTCCTGATTTTGCTTTCTTTTCCTGAGTTTCCTTCTGTATACCGGCATATCCGGTCCGGCCTCTTCTGCCACCTCCAGCATTCCGGCTTCCATCATCTGCTCGATTCGCCCATGTATCCAGACATCACTGATCGCAAGCCGGTATTTACCCATGACATCCCCGATCACTCTCGCCTCATAAAATTCCTGCGGTGCTTTTGTAATTTCCAGCTCAATATATCTGTCATATAACGTTTCCGCAACGCTCATTAACCTTCCGTTAATCACAGCTCGCAGCGGAGCATTCTCTTCCTTCAACTCTATCCATTCTTCCGCACACATTTTTACAAAAATGTCCGTGGCCTTCTGCTGCAGAGGAAGATACCGATTCCACTCTTCCGCTGAAAGCTCCACCGGGATATTTCCCTCTCCCATAGCTTTGCGCCACCTTGAGGGAACCCTCCGCACTTTCGCTGAATACAATTTCTATCATATCATACCTCCTATAGGGACGTTTCTTTGTTCTCCATTGCCTTCCTATAAATTCGTTCGTCGTATTCAATACCTATAGACCGGCATCGTGTCTGATAGGAAAGGAAAAAGTCCACACGCCCCTTTCCACATCCTTAATCCAAAAGCGTATTTCCCTTTCGGATCAGTCCGGTATTTGCCAGCCGCTCCAATACTGAATAAGGCGTAGGTTCATATGGGTAGCGATACTGATCCGCATTCGAATCATCTCTTCCCATAGTATGAATCCGCAAAAGTTTGTCCCATTTTATTTCATTGCTATTCATTATCCTTTACTGGGGACAAATCAATGTCCCCAAGACAAACATCCCCTTCCCTTCAACAAAATTTCAATATAATATTCAAAATCTACATCGTTCTGTTCCTTTAGTACTTTTATATATTCTTTCTTAATCGCATCTGCTCCGGTAAATGCACCGCAGATTGCAGTCGCCATTGCGCCGATGGTATCTGTATCCCCACCCATATTGGCACACAACAGGGAGCACCGGTTCGGATCCTGCGCATAATATGCGGCTGCAATCGCCGCGGGTACGGATTCGATGATTCCCACACCGGTTCCGATCACATCATAGATCCGCTTTGCAAACTGCTCCTCATCTTCGTATTCCTGTCCTGCAATTTCCAGTGCGATTTTCGTCCGTTCTTTCAGCCTTGCGCTGAATGTCTCGCATCCTTTTTTATATCCGAGTTCCTCAATTGCCAGAATATCACCGATTACCTTTTCAAAATCATCATTCACAATCGCTGAACTGACACCTACCGCAATCATGGAAGCACCGGCAATCGTCACATCGCTGGTGTGCGTAGCTCTCGATACACCGTAAACATAGTCCACAATTTCCTGCTTTCTTTCCGGTAAGAAGAGGCAGCCAACGGGAGGAATCCTCATTGCACTCCCATTTGAAAGCGCTCCGTCCGTAATGGTAGTATCCTTAATTCCATCCCGGAAATTAGAAAGTGCCGCCTTCGATGTGGGTCCAAGAATATTCTTCTCCCAGGCATTCTCTTTCTCTGCCCAGGCGATCATCCGCACCGCAATATCCCTGGCATCCGGCACATATCCTGTAGCAGCAATAGAATCCAAAATCACCAATGCCTGTGCCGTGTCATCTGTAAACTGACCTCTTTTATAGTTGCACGCCACTTCATTTTCCGCAGGACCATCCATCAATCCTTCAATCTTTTTCCCAAAGAAATCCCGGGCCTTTTTTCGTCCCCATAATTCTGCCGGCATTCCCATAGCATCACCAAGAGCCATCCCATATAAAGCTCCTGCCACTTTATTTCTCAACTCTTTCTTATCCATCTATTTCCTTTCGTTCTTCCTGTACATTCATCAATGGACTCAGAATTCCATGATTAGATTCACATGCAGCTGATGCAGCATCCCGCCAAGTTCCTCTTTGAGAATTCCGTAAGCTTTATCTTTCGTGCAGTGACCCGTGCATACATAGGCAATACCGGTTTTTTTTATTTTCCCAGCTAAGGTCCGTATTTCCTCTTCGGATTTATTGTACAAATGAAATCCTCCGATCAGGCCATACACCTTCTTTCCGGCAAATGTATCCGCTACCTCACGGATGATATTTGCAGCCCCGCCATGAGAACAGCTGTTAAAGATCACCAGCCCCTTATCCGTGTCAAACACAAGACTCTGTTCATGTGAAAAATCATCCGGCTGCCATCCATCCGGCTTCTTCTGATACATCTTTTCCCTTTTACCAAGCTGTCTCAGTCCCTCTGTCTTATGGGGAATCAGATATACCCCTTTACAAAGCTCATAATCTTCCTTCACATATACAATTCTGTCTTTATAGTCAGTCAGGATATTCCTGGGCAGACCAATATATTTGTGGAAAATCCATTTTTTGAAATAACAGTTTTCGGCTGCCCCTTCTTGCAGATAAAATTTTGATTTATCATTATTTTCAAAAAATGCTTTCATCCCATTCGAGTGATCATAGTGCGCGTGCGAAAGTACGGCATAGTCAACCTCTTTTATGGATACTCCCATTTTCTCAGCATTTTCCAGAAAAAGTTCTGACGCGCCGGTATCCAGCAAGATCTTCTTATCTCCGTATTCAATGTAGATACTTAATCCCCACTCACCGGCCAGTTCATTACATGAAATATTATCAACTAACACAGTCGCTTTCATAATAATAACACCTTATTACCTTTCGAATTTGAAAATATTGTACCAAAAAACCAGGAAAAAAAACAGTGTACATATTTCTATATACTCTTTTCATGGAACACAACTGTTGCATTTTCCATAACACTATACTATAACCCTTCTACTTCGGAAGTTTCATTCTGAGACTTCCACTTCTTTTATCCGTTATGGATAATCGGTGTATTCACAAATGGAGCTGTATGGCACTCACCGGGGATCATTTGACTGAATTCGGACAACTAAAGGAGCTGGAACGTGCGAAAAGAGAGCTGAATGAAATGAAGCTGGAACGTGATGTTGCAAAGCAGGAACGCGATGCCACAATACAAGAGTTCAATACGGCAACCCAAAAACTGGAAGAAGCTTTTGATACCATTGATTCCCTCAAAAAATCCATTGCACTTTTAGAATCAGAATTGGCCAAATCACAAAAGTAATCCACATCAGATTAAAAATACAGCGAAAATACCGGGTACACAGCCGCCATGGCGGGGC
This sequence comes from Bariatricus sp. HCP28S3_D3, assembly GCF_052065755.1. NCBI lineage: Bacteria > Bacillati > Bacillota > Clostridia > Lachnospirales > Lachnospiraceae > Bariatricus > Bariatricus sp. HCP28S3_D3. The sequence goes on from NZ_JBQHTK010000011.1 coordinate 70,001, forward strand.
TGTGTACCCGGTATTTCTTCACAACAGAATATACTGTCCTATTCTATTGCCTCCGTCTCGATCACGAATTTTACATTTCCGTCCATCGAGCTGTCTTTTCCGCTGAATGTCTGATATGCACAGTCATCCGACATCAACGCATCCAGTCTGTCAAGGATATCGCCAAGTTCCTCTTCCACGGTATTCTTCAGCTTACTGGTACCTTCTCTGTCAAACTTGCGCATTCCCTCTGCCAGCTCGGCTGCTCCTGACTGAAGCTCAGATGCCCCGCTCCGAAGAGCCTCACTGTTTGATATGAGTTTTGCTGATCCTGCTGACATCTGTGTGCCAAGTGTATTCAGGCCGCTTGCAAGCTGATTGGTTCCACTCTGTAAGGTACCGATGCCAGTAACCAGTGACTCACTTCCGGCTTTCAGCTTCGCTGCCCCTTCGAGGAGAGAAGCATTGTACTCGCCAAGTGTTTCAAATCCATCATTCAATGCATGGATACCGCTGATTGCTTTCGGGAACTGTTCTGCTGTCGCCGCATTTAACGAAGCAAGACTTTCGGATAATCCGCCTTCTCCTCCGATCGCAGCATTCAGTCTCTGCATTCCGCCATCCAGCATGTCGATCTTTGTCGTCAGTTCCTGGATAGAATCAGATGGAAGACTTTCTTTTACCTTCTGGATCTCGCTCAATCTCTCTCCCATTTCTGCAAGCTGTACCTTCAGATTTTCAGCCGTATCAGAAAACGTCTTCATGTTTTCTGAAAGGGAAACAAGCCATCCCTGGAATGCAGTTGTATCAATGGTCGGGATTTCTATGCTGGCTTTTTCCATTGTGGAAAGCTGATTGATTCCATCTGCCGCATTCTGAGCTTTCTGTAACGCCTGAATCGAAGCTTCCAGTTCTGCTCTCGCAGTTTCATCTGTTGTACGATTTAGCTGCTCTTGTAGTGTCTGAATCGAAGCATTCATCTGACTTTTACTGTCTGCTGCCGCCTTCTTTGCCTGATTGACCGTCTGATTATAGGCATTGATCTTTTGATTCAGGCTGTCTGCCTCTTTCTGGCATTCTCTCTGAAGGCCGGCAAGCTGCTGATTGATCGTTGCCAGCCGGCTCTGCATCTGCTGCAGCGTGACTGCGATGTTCTGCACCGGAGCCGCAACACCTTCCTTCAGTTCCGACTCCATTTGTCCTGTCGCATCAATCATTTCATTCCCGGTCTTCACCATAGAATCTACCGTTCCCAGAAGCATCTGAACTTCTTTCGTTCCAAGAGCTTCTTTCAGTGCAGCCGTTCCAGCCGCCAGTTCTTTGGCCGCGGCTTTGATATCCTCTGCCGAGTCCCCTTCTCCATCCGTCGCAAGACTCAATTTTTGAATCGCAGACTGTACCATCTGCAGTCCGCTGCCAAGTTCCGTAAGCTGGGCTGCTCCGGCTGCAAGCTGCTGCTCTCCTGTCACATAGGAGGTCACGCCGTCAGCCAGCGCATTGGCTCCGTCTGTGTAATCCTGTACTCCCTTGGCCACCTTATTGACTCCGTCCACATACTCGGTCACACTGCCGCTTAACGTTCCGTTTTTGCCAAGATACATCTGAATCGCATCGTTCAGTTCATCGGCACCTTCTGTATAACTATTTACACCATCCGCAAGCGATGTGGCTCCATCCGAAAGCGCTCCGGACCCGCTGACCAGTTCCAACGCCGCATCTTCCAGCTCATCCAGAGAATCCTGCAGCTCATCGAAGTCTGCGATATCGTTCAGATCCATATCATCCAGAAGATCAGAAAGTGCTATGGTAAATGTAGCAGACATCGAAAAATCAGTAACATCTGCTTCAATCTTCAGGCTTTCCGGTATGGTAAGCTGCGCCCCTGCATCCTTCTTCTCATCCAGATCCAGACTCTCCCTTAAGCCAGGCATTCCAAACCCCAGAACAATGCTCCTGTTTCCATCGGAAATAATTTTCCCGTTATCGATCGTGACGTTGTTAAACGTATCATTTGAAAGGATCATTCCTGTCATCATAACAAACGGTGTATAGACCTCTTCTTTCGTTCCATCCACATCCACCGTTTTTTTCTCACGATTCTCATAATCCACCTGAATCGTCAGATGTCCGCTCTTTCCCTTCAGCTCATCGGGCTTTATTTCTTTTCCGTCCAGATAATACGTAAGCTTTACAGAAACCGGAAGCTCCTGATCGGTCGTTCCCTGATAGTAAATATCTTTTCCGTCCGTATTCCATACCAGCTTACCATTTCCCTCCTGAAACGTCTCTTCTCCTTTAATGTTTTTGATATTCTGCAGGGTACTTTGATCGGTCAGATTTCCGGAAATGCTTCCGGAATTTTTCAGCCAGTTGGATACCGTAATCGCATCCGTATTCCCCAATGCATCCGTATTTACATACACTGTCTCATCTTTATATACTACTTCCTGATCTGCCGCAAGAACCGGAACTGCACTCATCATCACCGACATTCCCACTGCGAGAGAAGCTGTAAGTTTCCGTTTGATTTTACTGTTTCTATTCATGATTTCTACGCCCTTTCTGCTTTATTTTTACCAAGAAATCCGATGGAAGTCTTGCATATTACTTTGTCAAATATCATAAACATGGCCGGAAGTACCAGAATGACTACGATCATACTGATAATGGCCCCCCGCGCGAGCAGCGTACAGATGGAACCGATCATTTCTACCTGAGAGTAGCATGCCACTCCGAACGTTGCCGCAAAGAAACTCAGTCCGCTGCTGATAATAGACGGCATACTGATTTTGTGTGCAATGCTGATTGCCTCCATTTTATCCTTGCCACGCTGCCGCTCTTTCTGGTAACGGGTCGTCATCAGGATTGCATAATCCACAGTCGCACCCAGCTGAATAGCACCGATCACGATACTCGCCACAAATGGGAGGCTCATTCCCTGATAATACGGGATTGCCATATTTACCATGATGGCAAATTCGATAACGGCCACCAGAATGATTGGAAGGGAAATGGATTTGAACACGATCATGATGATGATAAATATCGCAATGATCGAGAGCGCATTTACCCGAATCAGATCGGTATCGGTGACATCCTGAAGGTCCTTCATAAGCGGTGCCTCTCCGATAACCATTCCGGTTGTATCATACAATTTCACAATTTGATCGATCTGCGCGATCTGTTCATTTACCTGATCCGTCGCCGACTCATACTCAGAACAGATAAAAGCGATCTCATAGTCGTCGCTCTGCAGCATACTCTTAATATCACTCGGTATCATAGAATCCGGCACAGACGGCCCGATCAATGAATTCTTACTGATCGTCCATTTCACCCCTTCCACCTGATCGATCTGGTCAAACATCTTCTGTTTATCCAAACTGTCCATATTCTTATCCATCAGCACCATGTGAATGTTGCTCATGTCAAAATCCTCTTTCAGCGTTGCATTTGCAACATTACTGTCCAGCGTGTCCGGAAGGGACTCTGCAATATTATAATAAATCTCCGTATGATTGTTTCCGTAAATTGCCGGGAACAAAAGAACCAGGAAAATGAGGATCCACGCCTTATAATGTTTTGTGATAAATGTGGAAGGCCGATCCATATTGTTCAGCAAATGCCGGTGCTGTGTCTTCTCGATCGCTTTATCAAATACCAAAACCAGCGACGGAAGGATCGTAACACAACAGATCACTCCAATCAGAACGCCCTTCGCCATAACGATTCCAAGATCTCTTCCGAGTGCAAATGTCATGACGCAAAGAGCGATAAATCCGGCAATCGTTGTTACCGAACTTCCTGCTACGGATTTGAACGTATTGGCGATCGCATGACCCATGGCCCGTTCTTTCTCTCCCGGGAAACGTCTCTTATTCTCTTCATAACTATTCAGAAGGAAGATTGAATAGTCCATCGTAACTCCAAGCTGCAGCACAGCCGTCAGCGCCTTCGTAATATAAGAAGTCTCTCCCAGGAAAATATTACTTCCCAGATTGTAGAGAATCGCGAGCCCGATACTGATCAGAAATAGAACCGGAACCACGAAAGATCCGGACGTCAGCTCCAGAACCAGAAGGCTTAAGAGCGCTGCAATCACCACATAGATTGGAAGTTCTTTCAGTGCAAGATTTTTAATATCCGCGACGACACCTGTCATCCCACTGATGAAGCATTGCTCATCTGCGATCTTACGCATTTCCTCTACCGCTTCCATTGAATTGTCCGATGATGTCGTATCGTCAAAAAGCACCAGCATCATCGTTGCATTCCCTTTAAAAAAGGCTTCTCGCAGATCCTTCGGAATCATTTCCACAGGAAGACTGATATCCGCCACATCATCGTACCAGAGCACATCTTTGACATGCGGCACTTCACTGAACTTATCTTCCAGTGCCTGTATATCCTTCATCTTCATATTCTCAACCACGACCATGGAGAATGCACCCATGCCGTATTCATCCACCATAATGTCCTGGCCTTTCACCGTCTCCAGATGCTCCGGAAGGTAACTTAACAGATCATAATTTACTCTTGTGTTCGCTATCCCGATCACCGACGGGATAACCAGCAGAAAACCGATCAAAAGCATCAAAACCCGATGCTTTGCAATCCATTTGCCCACCTTAATCATTGAATTCATCTCCTCTTTTTTCAAATGCAACATATAATATAGCACAAAATGACCAATAGTCAATTAATATTTTATAAAAAATTGAAAAATGGTCATTTTTGAGGAGGGTAACCGAGAGGACGTGGCCATAGTTACTCAACCAAAAAAGGAACTCAATCCTGAGCTCCGCTTTTTGGTTGTGACTATGGCCCCGTCCTCTTCTGCTACTTGACTATGAACTTGTCACCCGGTCACTTCGAAATAAAATGCTTAATAAATATATACATCACAATTACAAATGCCAGCAGATATCCCAGAACTCCGACTGCCGGGATCCCCCACAATTTCGGCCGCATATCCGTCGTACAGATAATACTGGAACTGATCAAAAGTGCCATCACCCAAAGTCCCATAACAATATTTCTGATCAGTCTCCGAAGCAGCCATGCCAGATCTTTCGACACATGGAGTTCCAGATTGACTTTGGTCTGCCCCTTCATATGCCCCTGCAGGATATCCGCCAACAGAGATGGAATATCAAATGCTTTATTCAGTGAGCGATACAGTCGCTTTCCATCTGATTTTAACTCTTTTTTCCACCTGTCGCTCTCGAAGAAACTGCCCTTGATACGCGCCGCCGCAATTTCTACCATATTGAGCTCCGGGCAGATCTCTGCCAGGACTCCTTCCATATTGGTAAGTCCTCTCGCAAGCATTGTAAGTCCATGAGGCATGGAAATCCGATTCTCCTTCATGACCTCCATCAACTCCTGCATCAATTCTGCCACATCGATTTCGCCCATCTCAGCCGTTCCGTACTTCGCCATCAGATTCGTAATATCGTCGTAAAGCTGGCTCTGATCCGGTTTCCCCCGGAAATCTCCAAGTGCCAGTACTGCTTCCTGAATCATTCCGATATCGTTGAAAGCAACGCCCCGAATTGCATTTCCGATCAGTTCCCGGTCCCTTTCCGTGAGTCGTCCCATCATGCCCATATCGATCCAGACGATCTTGCCCTTTCGGATCCGAACGTTGCCCGGATGCGGGTCGGCATGAAAATATCCGTCTTCCATGACCTGTTTGATGTAATGATCCACCAGTTTCGTCCCAATTTCATTCAGATCATACCCATTTTCAAGCAGGTTTTTCTTATCATCAACGGCAAATCCATCAATATATTCCATTACCAGAACATGCGACGTCGTGTACTCACGATAGAGCCGTGGCGTCTCCACGAATACAATTTCCTGATTCTTTTTCGCGAACTCCTCCATATTGGCCGCCTCCGCAAGGAAATTCATCTCTTCCTGCGCGACCATCCACAGCTCGTCCAGCACCATATCCAGATCCACCATATCTTTCAACGTTGCCGACGGCACCAGCTTCACTGCTTTGTGCAGAAGGCCGATATCTCTTGCCATGATCTCGTAGATTCCCTTACGCTGGACCTTCACGACCACCTGCTCTCCGCTTTTTAAAACCGCCCTGTGTACCTGCGCAATGGAAGCCGAACCAAGCGGCTCCTCTTCTATGTCCGCAAATACTTCGTCCCATCCGAAGCCATAAGCTTCTTCAATGACCTCTTTCACCTGTTCAAAAGGCATCGGTGTCACTTCCGAGTGTAAATGGATCAGTTCCTCACAATACTTTTTCGGAAGAATGTCCGAATGCAGTGACATAATCTGTCCCAGTTTGATGTAAGTCGGTCCCAGGTCTTCCAGAATCAGCCGTAGTTTCTCCGGTGTAACTCCTCTGGTGATTCCATGTTTTTTCAGAACCGCCGTCATCTCTTTTAATCTGGAGCCGTATCCGCCTGACTCCGAATTCCGGCTTTCGCTATTCATTCAGTTCTCCGCACTCTTCTTTCGTCTCCTGCGGCTCTTCCGGAGTATCTTTTTCGCACTCACATGCTTCCTCCTGACACGCTTCTTCCTTCTCGTCTCCTTCCATAATCTGGATCCGTTCCTTCAGCTGTGCCAACTGCTCCGGTGTCATCTTTTCAAGAAGCTCATCCAGCTCCTCCGGTGTCGAAGCCTTCACCGAAACATTCATATTTTCCTTCACCGTCTTCTTAAGATTATACTTAAGCTCCTGATTCATCACTTTGCCGCGCTCTACGGTTTCCTCGCCCTTTTTAGCCAGCTCATCCAGAATCTCAACAGATTTCTCAGCAGTGATCGCTGCTCCGCCTACTCCTGCAAGCATAACCTTCTTTAATCCTTCTCCTAATTTTCCCATCTTTTTTCTCCTTTCCCGCCGTCCTCACCGGCTATGTTAAATGATGCCAAGAAACGCAAGTCCCTTCGGCACAAAAATAATCCCTCCTGCAATCGCAGCCATGATCGCCGCAATCAGAACAGCGCCCGCCGCCGTATCCTTCGCAATCTTTGCCAGTGGCTTCCTCTCCTCTGTAACCAGATCAACCACTGCCTCCACCGAAGTGTTGACCAGCTCCAGTGCCATAACAAGACCAAACAGCGTCAGGCAGATACACCACTCTGTCGCCGAAATTCCCAGAATGATTCCGGCCAGAACTACCAGCGCCGTAAAAACACAGTGGATTTTCATATTCCGCTCTTTCTTTATGCAAGTCATGATTCCCTCAAATGCATATCCAAAGCTTTTCTTCAGCGGATCTTTCTTCTTAACGGTCATTTACATCACCTTGCCTCACATTCTGTTACTATTGTAACAAACTTTATATATACTGACCAGTATTTTTGACCATTTTTTACAAAACAGCTTCTGATTTTTGTATTCTTTTTCTGCCGAGTGCATAGCAATGTGACATGCTCCCACTACTTAAGCCCTAAAGCTTTGAAGTAGGGGCTTCTTACTCAATAACCCGATAGGGCTAAGTATCAATAAGCTATCCCCGCGTGCCCCGCGGTTCTT
>NZ_JBQHTK010000012.1:0-76035 GCF_052065755.1 Bariatricus sp. HCP28S3_D3
ACCATAATCAAATGATAATATAACAAAAATACTGAATGTGCATTATTATCCAAATCCATATTATAATCAATCCTTTCTTTTATTCGACTGATTATATTGTACCACATCCGGCACATTAGAACAAGCGTTCTCTCGTATTTTTTTGCAATTCATCTCGCCACCTAAAGAGGTGGGAGAATTCTTGCTATATCTTGTTAAAAACGCGCATAATCTGTTCCAGCCGATTTTCACTCATCATATTTGAAAAGGTGGCCGAAAAAGCCATTCCCATCAACATAAAATTCAAAATCGGAGTCGGCATCACACGGTTATTAAAAAAGAATCCTGCAACAGAAGTAAATAAAATGGTGACAATCAGCAATGCCAGCGTTATCCCATCACCATTGTCTCTCCTCAAGATAAATCCTGACAGGAATCCACACACAATCCCAATAACCAGCGGTAATATAACCACCAGAGCAATCATATAAGCCGGCATACTTCCCGCCGAAAGTTTCCCGGCGATCACAGCGATGGTTGTAAAAAATACAACACAGCCTACGATATCATCCAGAGCCGCCATCGGAATCAACGTTTTCGTAACAGGTCCATCCGTCTTAAACTCACGCACAATTGAAAGTGCCGGTGCGGGAGCCGTTGCAAGCGCAATTCCTCCAAAAACAAAACACAGATACAATGGAACATCTGTTATATAGAATACGACTCCAAATACCAATGAAACAACCAGAAAAATCCCCAAAGACTGTATCAGCGTTGTAATCACGATCGCCTTTCCGGATTTCTTAATCTTATTCCAGACCAATTCCGTACCGATCATAAGTCCAACACCACATTCCAGCACATGAATCATAACCTGATACCACCCTGCACCCAATATCTCCTGATTCATCAGTGAAAACGCATGCGGTCCTAACAGCATCCCGGCAATCAGCCAGCCTAAAATAGCGGGCAGTTTCAATTTCGATATCAGCTTTCCTGCCAAAAATGCCAATATAACAACTAAAATCAATTTCACAAACATCAAAATCATTTTGTTACACTTCCTTACTTCATATTTATCTTCACCTTAGATTTTCTGAGAAATCCTCCGTTTTCTTTGCAATACCGTACATGATCATATCCAATAATTCCGATAATCTGCTCTCATGTGTCTCGATCACTTTTTGTATATCTTCATTCTCATAATACATCTCCCGGAAATAGCCATTATACATTTCCTGCATTGTCATCAGATACTGAATCGCTTTCTCAATACTTACCCCTTTTCTTAATTCCATCTGAAACAGTAATTCTGCATAGCGTTCTTTTAAACACTCATCATAACCAACTCTCAATTCTTTCAACTCTTTTATCAGATGCCTTGGAGGCATCAAAACACTATTAAAGAAAATCTGCGCATAATACGGGTTTTTTTCAAAGAAAACCTGTCGGGCATTTAAGAGTTCTTTCAGTTTTTCCTCCACACTCTCCGAATGACAAACTGTATTCTTAATATGTCTCGTCATTTCTTCATAACATTGTTTCACACAGATTAAATACAATTCATCTTTATTTTTGAAATTGTGATAGATCAATCCTTTTGATATATGATTATCGCTGCAAATTGTATTCAGTGAGGCCGCTTCGTAACTCTTCGTACCAAATTCTGCAATTGCCGCCTGAATGATTTTCTCGCAAGTGAGTCTGGTTTTTTCTTCCTTCTTCATAAATCCCTCCTTTTCTTGACTGCATGGTCAATAATACTACAAACAAACCATGTGGTCAATAATATCTCATCATTTTTATTCTCCAAATTCTTTAATAACAAAAAAAGCAAGTATATTCCGGCTGAACTATTTTTCAGATTTTAGCTAGCCACAATATACTTGCAAATTTCATTTTAATTTAGAATGTACTTAGAGTGACGCGATTCATATATGCGTTCATTGCTTTCTTATCTCCAAGCAGCAGAGCTTTGATAAAATCGTTGTAATCCGGCTCCACGCATTTGAGCCATCCCCGTACCATGGTGTTGAACATTCGCTCAACTTCATAATTGGTAAGCACCAGTTCATACTTCGCCTCTTCCCCGTATTCCAACGACTCCTCCCGTTCAAAGCTCAGTACTTTCAGATAACCACTTGCAAGAAGCAAACTCCAGATTGCAGATTCATTATTATCTAGTTGATTATATACAATCTGTTCGTCAATTGGCGTACGAATTGTTTCACCGCAGAGAAGATTTTCAAATTTTTCTTTAATTGTGCGGTTTCCTTCCCGAAGCAGTTTCCCAACGAGACTATTAGAGCTGGTGTTAGCCCAGTATGTCCTAAAATCCTTTTTATCAAGATAATTCAAAATCGACCATGGATTGTAAATATCTTTACATTCACCAAAGATAAATCCGTCGTACCAGTATTTTACCTGTTCTTTCTTTTCTGACAGTCCACATTTGTCCAAGATAAGCTTCCTGCATGGGCGTATCATACTCATCAAGAAGAATAATGACTTTTTTCCCATAGTATCGATACAGATAGCTCGATAATTGGTAAAGTGCCGATGTCGCATCAGGATTCCTGATATCTTCTGCCAAAATTCGATCATAAAAACTTCGGTCTGCATCTGTTAACGCATCTGTATCTCTCTGATCTGCATAATCTATAGAGAAAAAGCGTTCTAACATACTCAAATTAAGCGTCTTACCAAAACGTCGCGGACGATTAATCAATGTGACACTGTCACCGCTCTCCCACCATTTTCTTCAATTCCGCCAATCTCATTTGAAACATCTCTGCTTCTTTTTCCATATCCCCAAACTTCTTCATATCCATTTCATGAACCATCCGAAGCCCGATATGTTTTACCGCTTCTTGTGCCGCTTCTTTCTGCGACATCTGCTCCGGGAAAACGGTCTGGCACTTTGCGCCTTCCAGATTATCATATGACAAAAAGCACTGATTAAAATCCATGAGCGGATACAAAGACACATACTTATTCGTACGGTTGTCCACCAGAAATCCCCAGTTCTCCGGATGCCGGTCCGTATTTCCGGTCAGATAGTCCAGTATGTTCATCCCATAATATGTAACAGGATCCATTTCTTTGCAGACTTCCAGTGTATCCAGATTATGATTACACGCATAAATATCGAATGCCATTTTAGAAACCATGGAATATTCTTTCGAAGTAATGATATCACTTTCCGATACGATTTCTCCGTCATATTCATGTTCGCGATAAATGACCTGCGGAATGTCAAAGCACTGGCAGATTTCACTTGCCAGTACTTCTCTTTTCACCGCTTCTGCTTCTCCGTCTTTTAATAACTTAAATCCCGAATCGCATCGGATCCAGGCCTTGGGAAAGCATCCTCTTGTAGATAAATCCGGTGCCAGTTCCTGATTCGTAACCGTCATCTGGCGCCCCTTAAGAGTGAGTTCGACAATCGCTTCATTCAAAGGATTATCATATAAATTTATTTCATCAAATGTTGTTCTGTCCCCTTCGTTTCTCACCCAGTATACATCCGTCAAAGAAACACATCGGTACGACAGTGATATATTCGCCCTGTCTTTATCCGTAACTGCCTGCATGACTCCGATACTGTTCAGAATATCTTTTGCGTATTTTCGATCCAGAGACAATACTCTTGATGCGCACCAATGATTAAAATTATTTACATTATTTACAAGCACATCAATGTCATTATCATCTTCCACATCCAAATATAAATCATACGGCATAAACGATTCTTCAAAGATCTCTGCCTTTCCGGAAGATGAAATCTTTGCCACTATTTTCTCCATATGCATAATTTCATAAACAGTTACTTTTTTCAAGGTTTTCCCTACCATTTCTTATTCTTCAATACAATCGCCGATTTCGGTCCCATCATCAGTGACAGAATTCCCTCCTTCACCACATACTCATCAAACGCACCGATATAGCCTTCTACATAAGAATACATGATTCGTGCCATATTGGAACCTTCTTTCACTTCCGCAGGCATGACATTGACATGAATCTCCCGAAGTTCGTCTGCGCTGTTGATGATTACGATAATCTGTTCATCTCCCCAGAATCTTCCGTACGCAAGAAGTCCCGGTCCCCATTTTAACATTTTAAGAGAACCTTTCTTCAATGCAAGATTTTCTCTGTGAATACGGATCATTTCCCGGTAAAAACTGATCATCTCTTTGTTTTCGCGTCCCCATGGATAGGTTCTGCGGTTATCCGGATCCGTGAACCCACAGACTCCGGCTTCATCTCCATAATAGAGTGTTGGCGCACCGATCCATGTCATCTGCATCACAATGGCAGCACGCATAACTGCAAGATCCACTCCCTGATTCGCAGCTTCCGGTCCCAGTTCTGCGACTCTTCCGACCTTATGGTTCGTTCTTGTAAGGAACCGTGAATGATCATGGTTAGAAAGCTGGTTCATCGCCGTCTGCAGGGATGGGGTCATCATACTTGCCATATGATGCTTCATCGCATTCACAAAATTATCTGCATTCCCCAGAAGATCCTCACGGTATTCGTCACTATGCTTTTCCATCCCGGTGAGGAACCAGGTCAGAGGTTCCATAAACGCGTCATAGTTCATGACCGTATCCCATTCGTCGCCTTCCAGCCATTCTCTCGGATCTCCATAATGCTCTGCCAGAATTAATGCATTGGGATTCGCATCTTTCACAACCTTGCGGAATTTTTTCCAGAATTCATGATTGTATTCGTTGCTTCTCCCCAGATCAGCCGCGACATCCAGACGCCATCCATCCACATTATAAGGCGGTGAGACCCATTTTTTTGCCACGCCAAGTACATATTCTTCTAATTCTTTCGAATCTTCATAATTCAGCTTCGGAAGCGTGTCATGTCCCCACCATCCATCATAACTGGCATTTTGCGGCCACTCACTGTCATTATTATTGTGGAACAGGAAATAGTTCCGGTATGGGCTCTGTGCGCTCATATATGCCCCAGGCTGATATCCTTCCACCTGATCATAAATCATTTCCCGATCCATCCATTTGTTAAACGAACCACAATGATTGAATACTCCGTCAATAATTATTCTCATTCCGCGACGGTGGATCTCTTCAACCAGCCGGATAAACAGCTGATTGCTGGCTTCCAGATTTTCTTTGTCCGTTGTACGAATCCGGTATTTATCAGCGTGATAATTACTCTTTTCCCCGGGTTCCAAAAGTCTACCGCCATCTGTCACTATCTTTCCAACATGTGGATCAATATAATCATAATCCTGCGTGTCATATTTATGATTGGACGGAGAAACGAATAATGGATTACAGTAAATCACTTCTACTCCAAGACTCTGCAGATAATCCAGCTTATTTATCACGCCCTGTAGATCTCCTCCATAGAATTCACGCACATCCATCGGCTGCGGATAGCGGTACCAGTCTTCCACCTTTTGTACTTGATCGCCTATATAGAAGTACTCCCCTGTCTGAACATCATTGGTTGGATCTCCGTTGCAGAAACGATCCGTATAAATCTGATACATCACCGCCCCCTTTGCCCACTCTGGTGTGGCAAATCCGGGAACAATCCTGAAATCATAGTATTCTGCGTAATCGTCTCTCGCTCCCCACTGGTTATAATAGCAGACTTCTTCGCCTTTCAAAATTTTAAAATAATATCTGAATTCCTCAGTGTCAAGCTGCCAGTCAATGCAATAATAATCAAACGCGCCTTTTGAGATCATTTTCTTCATCGGAAAGCTCTCATCCTTGATGCACATCAGTACTTCATCCACATCGTCCTTTGCCGTCCGGAACCACAATTGTATCCATTCGTCTACTTCCGGCTCCGGCTGGCTAACATATGCCTCAGTGCCATCGCAAAACAATGCTTCTTTATTCATAATGTTTCCTCAATTCCTAATCAAATAATGCTTCAAATTCTTCTCTTGTAATCTTTTCTTTCTGAAGCAGAAGTTCCGCGCAGGCATTCAATACATCTTCATGTTCTTTAATGATCTGTTTCGCCCGGGCATAACATTCATCTATAATTCTCTTAACTTCTGAATCGATCGTAGACGCAATCTGCTCACCATACGCACGTGATGAATGTGCAAGATCTCTTCCCAGAAAGACTTCATCACTGTCATTATCGTAATTTACCAGCCCAAGAGCTTCCGACATACCAAATTTCGTCACCATAGATCTCGCATAGGCGGTTGCCTGCTTGATATCCTGAGATGCTCCGGTTGTGATGTCATCAAAAACCATCTCCTCAGCAGCTCTTCCACCGAGCGAAACTGTGATATCCTGAAGCATCTGGCCTCTGGTATTGAACATCTCATCCTTTTCCGGCAATGGCATCGTATACCCCGCCGCTCCCGATCCAGTAGGAATAATGGATACACTGTACACAGGTCCCACATCAGGAAGTACATGGAACAAGATCGCATGCCCTGATTCATGAAATGCTGTGATCCGTTTCTCTTTATCCGAAATAATACGGCTCTTTTTCTCCGCACCGATACCTACTTTCACAAATGCATGCCGGATGTCTGCCTGCTGCAGATACACACGCCCTTCTTTAGCAGCCGTGATCGCTGCTTCATTCAACAGATTTTCCAGATCCGCGCCGGTAAATCCAGCCGTTGTCTGGGCAATCTGCTGCAGATCCACATCCTCCGCAAGTGGTTTTCCTTTCGCATGGACCTGAAGGATCTCAAGTCTTCCCTGCACATCCGGTCTTCCAACGACCACTTTTCTGTCAAACCGCCCCGGGCGAAGAATGGCAGGATCCAGAATATCCACACGGTTCGTCGCAGCCATAACAATAATTCCCTCATTCGGTCCAAAGCCATCCATCTCTACCAGAAGCTGGTTCAATGTCTGCTCTCTCTCATCATGGCCTCCGCCCATACCTGTTCCGCGGCGTCTTGCCACCGCATCAATCTCATCAATAAATACAATACAGGGCGAATTGTGTTTCGCATCCTCAAAGAGATCTCTCACACGGGATGCTCCAACTCCGACAAACATCTCCACAAAATCGGAACCGGAAATCGTGAAAAACGGGACCCCGGCTTCACCAGCCACCGCTCTTGCAAGTAAAGTCTTACCGGTTCCCGGAGGTCCCTCAAGCAACACCCCCTTCGGGATTCTTGCTCCAACCTGAATATATTTCCCCGGAGCTTTCAAAAAATCCACGATCTCTTCCAGTTCTTCCTTTTCTTCTTTCAGGCCGGCAACCTGGTTGAACTTGACTTTATTTTCCGCTTCTGTGCTCATCTTCGCACGGCTTTTCCCAAAATTCATCGCCTTTGCATTTGCACCACCCTGGCGATTCATCATCATAACCAGAAGAACAAGTGCACCTATCATCAAAAGCGTTGGTAACATCGTTGTCGCAAACCAGCTTTCCTGTGGTACAGAATCCACATAACAGATTACTTCATCATAAGAGCTCAGAAGCTCCTGTGCTTCATTAACGTCTGTGACATACAGTTCTTCCAGCACACCATTATTTTTCTCAATCCTTAGCGTGCCATTTGGTGCTACCTTGTCCGGCTTTACTTCAACTTTCTTAATATTATTATCTTGCAGATCTTCCTGGAACTCCCGGTAAGTATATGCCTTCTCCTGTTTCTCGGCCTGATTCATAAACCAGTATGCTCCTATCATAAAAACAGCACAAAGAAGAAGCATCAGCCCGCTGATTCCTCTTGTCTTATTATTATTATTCAATTATTGCTCCTTCCACCAATTACATCTCTACGCATCCGATGTATGGTAAATTTCTATATTTCTGTGCATAATCTAATCCGAACCCTACCACAAATTCATCCGGAATATTAAATCCTACATAATCAACATGCACGTCTTTAACACGCCGTTCCGGTTTGTCGAGTAATGTACAAAGACGCATACTCTTAGGTCCCCTCTTCTGAAGAATTTCCAGCAGATAAGAAAGCGTACGTCCTGAGTCCACAATATCCTCAACTACAAGTACATCCTTTCCTTCCAGCGATTCATCAAGATCCTTCGCAATCTTCACAACTCCGCTGGATGAAGTTCCGTCACCATAGCTGCTGACACTCATGAAGTCCATGGAAACCGGCACAGTAATCCTCTTTGCCAGTTCACACATGAAGAAAACTCCTCCCTTAAGTACACAGATCAAATGTACCTGTTTTCCCGCATAATCCTCACTGATCTTTTTTCCTAATTCTTCAATTCTTGCATTCACTTCTTTTTCCGGTATTAAAACCTTAATTTTCTCTGCCATTTAGGTACCTCCATTTATCGTAATCTCCAAAACGGTCTTTGTCTGTTCCGTCACTTGATATGCCTTACTTTGACGATATCCCACAATCCAGAGAATTCTCTCCTTTTCCGCGATCAGCGGAATTTTATCTCTTTTGTCCGACGGAATTTTCTCATTCACAAAATAGGATTTCAGTTTCTGCGTATTTCCTTCTTTATCAATCGCAATCCTGTCTCCTGCCCGTCTGTTGCGTACAAAGACGTTCTCTTTTATTATATCATAATCGAACCATTTCGTGTATGTTTTTTTCGGAATCCCCTCAAGTCCCTGGGTGAACGGAAATTTTCTGCAAGAAACCTTCCAATCTCCATACTCAACTCTCCATTCCTCTGTTTCATTTACATTCGGGATACATACAATTTTGCCTTCGTTTCCCATTTCTGTACCATTGTTCTTCGTCTCATTTCCAAGAGTCAAATCAATTCCCTCATATGTCCGTACCGCACGCATTTTATAAGGAAGATCAATTTTTCTGCCCGTCTGCTTATCCAGCAACTCTCTGATTTGAACTACATGAACCTCATCCAGATCCTTTTCTTTTTTACTAAGACAAACCATTGCCTGTCTTAATACCATTCTGCCGATCAGCTCATCCTGTTTACGGAACTCCTGCTCAGAAATATGGATTTTCCCCCGCTCCTCTTTCACGCACTTCCGATACGCTTCCCTCATCCGGCGTTCCAGATATTCCTGCACCTCTCGAAGCTGCTCCATAGCCCCATTAATATGTTCTACCGTTTTTGAATTAATGTTCTCTGTAAAATATGGGATGACATGGTTTCTTATCTTGTTTCTTGTATAAGTATCTTCCAGATTTGTTGCATCCATACAATAAAGGATTCCTTTTTTCTCCAAAAATTCTTCTATCTCCATCCGGTTCACACAAAGAAGCGGGCGAATGTAATCTCCCTTTACAGGGCAGATCCCTCCAAGTCCTTTCATCTTGCTTCCTCTGGCGAGATGTAGAAAAAATGTCTCTGCATTGTCATCCTGGTGGTGTGCCAGTGCAATTCTGGTACCACCATATTTGATTGCTGTTTCACGAAACGCTTTTCTTCGTAGCTCTCTTCCGGCTTCTTCTTCGGAAAGTTTTTCCTTTCTTGCATATTCCGGGACGTTCACATGAAATACTTCGCAAGTAAGCCCCAGCTTCCTGCAGATGTCTCGCACGTACTCCTCATCCGCATCTGCTGCTTCACCGCGGATCCCATGATTCACATGAACGATAACAAGATCAAATTCCATACTCTTTCTCAATTCTTCCAGCACAAAAAGAAGGCACATTGAGTCTGCACCTCCCGAAACACCTGCTATCACGGTATCCCCCGCTGTCAGCATATGCCACTTTTCCATAAACTTTTTTATTCTATTCAGCATCATGATTTTCCTTTTGTACGATTTTCTTTCTTCGTATCATTAGAGTAACACATCTCCCAGATTCCTGCCACCAAAACTGTCATGTCATCTTTCGGTTCACCGTTTGTCAGTTCCAGGACACTTTGCAGGATATAATGGGCCAATTCTTTCGGATTTTCAAGCGATGTTCCTCCGATGATCAGATCCAGCAATTGCTCCTGCTCTCCCGAAGGCAGTGCATCCAGGATTCCATCCGTGACCATCACAACAACATCACCCGATTCCAGATTTCTTCTGAATTCTCCGCTTTGCTGATTCGGCACTACGCCGAGCGGAAGATTTTCAGAATAGATATGCTCCATCCCTTCCCTTTTCCGTATAAACGTAGGTGCAGCGCCAGCTTTTATAAATTCACATTCCCCACTGTACAGATCAAAAATACTCATATCCACAGTAGAAAAACATACTTCTTCTCTTCCCATGACCAGTGCTGTATTCATCATAGACAGTGCCGTCTGTCTGGGAAATCCCGCCTTCAGCAATTCTTCCAACATATCTACGATCATCGCACTTTCTCTGGAAGCACGTTCTCCGGATCCCATCCCATCAGAAAGGATTGCCGCCTCCTGACCACCGGGCAATCTCGTCATCAGGTAACTGTCTCCCGAAATCTTCTGACATCCTTTTCCGATTTTTGCGATGCCTTGCATCGTATAATATCCCGGTCCTTCTACACAAACTACCGTACAGTATTCCTGACTCATCACCGGCCTTTCCTCGCTGGCAGGACACATTTTCCGTCCGACACAGTCCGAAAGTATCTCTGACAGTTTTTTCGTCGTCATACATACCCCTTTTTCTGTTTTCCCCGTAATATGAATCTCATATCGTCCCTGCGGATTCACAAAAAATACAGAGCTCAGCATCCTGACTCCTGATCTTTTCAGGTGCATCTTCAGCTTTTTTTCCAATGGCGGATCCTGAAAAATACTTGCATCCAGTTCCCTGGTCGCATGCTGTATCATCTGGGCGAACGTATCCAGTTGGACTGCGCATCCTTCCCGGTTTAAGATCATTTTATTGTTCCAAATCAGTGTTTTCTTTGCTTCCTGAAACACATCCAGAATAGTCCTGAGAAAACGAGGCGCCTGAATACAGCTTTTCTGAAGTTTTCGTTTCATCTCTACATTCAGTTCAGTACCGTATTTTTCCACCGCACAAAGCAATTCATAAATGAGCAGATCGATCTGTTCCCTGTTCTGTCCGGTACAATGCTCTCTCCGCTCACAGGAACCGCACACCCGATCCTCTATCTGTCTGATCATTTCCTGAACTTCCTCAGCACTGAAACCTTCCCTGGTTCCTTCCATTTTCAGAAATGTATCCGCCAGATGTCTAAGGGACTTGGCAAACTTGTCCGCTTGCGTTACATACGGACTTTGCATCACCGTCACTTCGTTTCTGTTTTCTCCCATCTGCCTGCCTCCCTTACTATAATACAAAGAGCTCTGGAATCTCTTCCAAAGCTCATCATTCGTGAATACGTCATCAATTAGCCGCCTTAAACAGGATCTCATTCTGCTTAATCAATCCCAGCTTCTCTTTCGCAACATCTTCAATATATTCATCTGTTCCCACATATTCTTTCAGTTTATCAATCTCTTCCGAGCGATCCTTCTCATCATCCAGCTGTGCCATAAGTTCTGCTTCCTGAGCCATGTATTCTTTGTTTCTCGCCTGCAACGCCATTCCATGAATAACAATTACTGCGCTGAGCATCACAATAATACTGCTGATTGCCAACACACTTCTCTTATGATTCTGAAGCCTGCTCTTCGAACGTCCTTTCCGGATCTTCCGATTCTTCTGCTTTAAGCTTCCCATTATATATACTCACCCTTTACTGTTGTTTCCAACCGGTATATTCCCTATTATTACTTATATAAAATCCACAATTGTAAAATAATATTATCTTTTTTCCCCAGATTTATCAATAGTTTTTCCGTTTTTTTTCTCCATCAAATCAGATAATTTTTGATCGATTTTTTTTGTAAAAGCAACGAAAAAGTGCATCAAAATCGCCCCAATCACAACACCTAGTACAAAATACCACCTTATCTCACCATTACTTGTGTGGTAAATTTGCACAAAAAAGTACTGTGATACAAAAATCCAATATATGAAATCTTCTATGTTGATCACCCATAATGCATGGCGGAAAATCCTTCTCAGCACCCTAAGACTTAAATATACAGCAGTCACAAAAACTCCGGTTATGATTGCGTGAAGGAACACCAAAAACTCTTTTTCAATTCCCAACATATTCGGTTACCGGAAAAGTTTTGTCAAAAAATTTTCACCTTGTTTTCCTGCCGAATTAATATTGGAATATGCCACACTGTCAATATTCCCCGACAAATCCACCTCGCCCTTTTCCAGGCTTAAACGGTTCACATGCATGTCCGTTCCTTTCACCATAAGCATTCCCTGATCCGTTTCCAGCAGGATTTCATTTAGGTCAAACGACAATACATCCAGAACTCCCGTCACCATACTGGTTTTTCTGTTGTTGATTACAAGCTTATGATTGTGCGTTTTCGGCATCTTACTTTCTTCCACCACTACCCCCAACCTTTCCATCTATGATACATGCGGATCCCTCCGCGCATTCACCCATGATCCGGATATGCTCCGGTCATTCAGTGCCTTGATATCATTTTATGAATGTATGGGATAATATATGTTAAAAACTTTATAGAATTACAGGTATCGGAACAACTCGGCAGCTTCGTCCTTCTTTGTAGTTTCCTTTAGCTCAAGCACTTCCACTTTTACAGTCTTTGTTCCGAACTGAATCTCAATAATGTCCCCTTTTTTCACTTTAACGGATGCCTTTGCTACCGTACCGTTCACCATAACTCTTCCGGCATCACATGCCTCATTTGCCACAGTCCTGCGCTTGATCAGGCGCGATACCTTCAAAAACTTATCTAATCTCATATCATTATTTCTCCTACAAAAATAGAGAGCGGCCAGCGCTCTCTATTTACATTCATCAATCCAAAACCAATTATGCGTTTACAGCATCTTTCAAAGCTTTTCCTGCTTTAAACTTCGGCGCTTTGCAGGCATCAATCTTCATGGTCATACCGGTCTGAGGATTTCTTCCTTCTCTTGCAGCTCTTTCACTTACCTCAAATGTTCCAAAACCTACCAACTGAACTTTTTCCCCTTTTTTCAGTTCTTCTGTAACTACATCAACAAAAGCTTTTAGCACTTTTTCTGCATCTTTTTTAGAAACCTCTCCCTGCTCTGCCACTGCTGCCACTAATTCTGTTTTGTTCATGAATATTTCCTCCTGTATCATAATCACTCGAATACCAACTGTATTCTACCTCGTACTAAAGGCTGACTGCGTCCTTGCAGAATGCCCTATGTAAAGTTATATCGGGTTTTAAAGCCTTTGTCAAGCCTAAATCCTTCTTAGGAACACCGAAATACAATTCTTTCCGGACAAACTGTTTTCTACAACATTTGATCCACCATAGCAAGCACTGCTTTTCCAAGTTCTTCTGATTTGGAATCTGCATCCTCAAGAGAAGTTCCCTTAATTCCGTAATAGAATTTTACTTTCGGTTCCGTTCCTGACGGGCGAACACATACCCATGCATCATCATTCAGTTCATAATAAAGAACGTTGGACTTCGGAAGGCCTGTCGGTGTTACTTCGCCGGTTGCCAGATCTTTGATTGTATCTGCCTGATAATCTCTTGCCTTCTGCACCTTGTAAGCACCGATCTCAGCCGGCGGATTATTGCGCAGTGTCTGCAGGATGTTCTGGATCTTTTCAAGTCCTTCAATTCCCTTCATGGTGATTGACTTGATATCATCCTTGTAATAACCATATTTCTCGTACATTGCAACCATTGCATCCCATAATGTCATATCTTTTGTCTTATAGTAAGCTGCTGCTTCGCAAAGAGCCATTGTTGCTACGATTGCATCTTTATCTCTTGCATGTGTTCCGATCAGACATCCATAGCTTTCCTCAAATCCAAAAAGATATTCACCCTTTCCACTTGTTTCAAATCCAAGAATCTGCTGTCCGATATATTTGAAACCTGTCAGGACTTCGATCAGTCCTACATTATATCCTTTTGCAATGGCATCCGCCAGATTGGAAGTAACGATCGTCTTGATCAGGTATCCGTCTTCCGGAAGGCCTTTCAAGGCTTTCTTCTGTCCAATCTCGTAATCAGCGAGCAGACATCCTGACATATTTCCTGTTAATGTATGGTATACGCCGTCTTTATCTTTTACACGCACTCCAAGTCGGTCTGCATCCGGATCTGTTGCAAGTACCAGATCGGCATCTACCTCTTTTGCAAGCTTAAGTCCAAGTTCAAATGCTTCTTCTGCTTCCGGATTCGGATAAGAAACGGTCGGGAATTCTCCATCCGGGAGTTCCTGTTCTTTCACAACATATACATTTTCAAAGCCAAGTTCCTTAAGTACACGTCTGGCAGGTATATTTCCGGTTCCGTGAAGAGGGCTGTATACGATCTTCAGATCCTTACCCACTGCGTCAATTGCATCCTGATGCTGTACCTGCTCTTTTAATCTGGCAATATATGCGTCATCAATAGCCTGTCCGATCACTTCGTAGAGACCGGCTGCTTTCGCTTCTTCCAGTCCCATCGTCTTCATTGTTGTATAATCGGTAACAGCAAGAACCTCATCCATGATACCTTTGTCATGCGGCGGAGTGATCTGTGCGCCGTCTTCCCAATATACTTTATATCCGTTATATTCCGGCGGGTTATGGCTGGCTGTGATGTTGATTCCGGCAATACACTTCAGTTCACGCACTGCAAAGGACAGTTCCGGTGTCGGACGAAGTGATTCGAATACATATGCTTTGATTCCGTTCGCTGCCAGACAAAGTGCTGCTTCATCTGCGAATTCCGGGGACATACGGCGTGAGTCGTAAGCGATCGCCACTCCGCGTTCCTTCGCACCTGCTTTGATGATATAGTTGGCAAGTCCCTGTGTTGCCTTTCTAACAGTGTAAATATTCATGCGGTTCGTTCCGGCTCCGATCACACCACGGAGTCCTGCTGTACCAAACTCCAGATCTTTGTAAAAGCGCTCCTTGATTTCCCCATCATTATCAGCAATTGCTTTCAGTTCTGCCTGTGTGTCCGCGTCAAAATACGGGTTAGTACACCATTCTTCGTATCTCTTTACATATTCTTCCATCTCTTTTTTGTACCTCCATTTGTTCTGAGTACATTTCTCCCTCAAGGGCACATTCTGGTACTCGCTTTATCCCTATTATACACTACTTGGCTATAAATGAAAAGCAAATATATTCGATAAAAAGCGCTTCTTTTCCTCATTCTGGCGAATTGCCGTCCTCAGTTTTTCAACATTTTTCTCCGGAATCCATGCTTTATTCGAGTGGTAATACAAATTCACAATTTTCCAGAACTTCTCCGGGTAAGCGAGCCTCACTGCAAGATAATCCCTTTCTTTTTTCCCGAGTGTTATTTCCGCATCGTACATTCGCAGCATTTTATAACCGAGACGCTCATCATACCTGTATTTCTCCATTGTTTTTCTCAGGAAATAATAAAAATCATCCAACTGGAGTTCTCTGTGCGCACGGTCAAATCCGGTAACTGCCAATCCCTCTTTGCAAAATAGCAGATTATGATAATTGTAGTCTCCGTGAACCCAGGTCCCTTTCTCCTGTGCCTCCTGCCATAACCGTCGGTATCCGGTCTCTTTCAGATGCTCGTTCGCCCCTTCTGCCCATTCGTACATCCGGTCACAGCCTTTCAGGAATTCCGTCTCAAATGCTCCTTTGACACTTCTCCGGCAAATGAACGTACGCACCTTCCGCAGTTCCCGGTTATGCCGCCTGAATTCCTCTTCCAGCGGAAAACTGATTTCGGCTCCCGTTGTGTCCTCACCGGGTATCCGCATCAGTTTGTGCAGCTTTGCCAGGTATTTCGTTCCCTCCAGCAGCTCCGCTTCCCGGCGTACATCGCATTCTCTCCCCTGGAACCATCGTCTTACCATATACCCGGTTCCGTCATCAGCCGTCGTAATATACGCTCCCTCTTTGTTTGCCAGTGGCATATCCACCATACAGATTCCGCTTTCATTCAGCATTTTGTACAGTTCGATGAGCACGGGCAGCCTTTTCGGTGCAATATATACTTCTTTTAAAAGAAACAGCCCGCGATCCGTATCGCACAAAACAGCACCCCTGATTCTGTGGGTGCTGTTTACTTCCATCTGGTATTGTTCTAAGACACTAATCCCATAATCTTTCATGGCATCCCCCTGCACGTTTCGTTTTCATGTCTTTCTAGTGTATGCCCCGAGATACCATTTTTAGAAGAACTTTCTTCTCATTCTTTTCAGGATCATCAATCACTTCTTTTAAAAGCGTTTCCAACATCTCGCCGATCTGGGGCCCCGGTTCCATTCCCGCCTCGATCAGATCACGTCCCGTCACGGCAAGGCCCTTCAGCGATACACACTGTTTCAATTCCAGAATTTCTTTATATAATTTTTCTATCTGCTCAAGATTTTCTATCTTCTTCGTCTTCTGATACTCACTTTGTCCGGCAATATCGGCACGCTGCACCAACAGATAATACGGGAATAAGTCCTCTCCGATCCTGTTCATTGCACGCCGCACATATTTCGAAGCAGCCGGCATTCTGTAATCATGAAAACGCACCAGCTTGCTTACCTTTCTTATAGTATCATTATCAAACTTGAGGCGCTGCAGAATCCTTCTTGCGATCTCTTCACTGACACATACATGTCCCCTGAAATGTGCGACCCCTTTCTCATCGATCGATTTCGTCGCCGGTTTTCCCATGTCATGAAAAAGCATGGTAAGCCGCAGTACCTTCTCAGGCGCAATGTTCATCATCGTATGGATCGTATGCTCGCCGACATGATAGCAGTGATGAAGATTCTCCTGCTCTGTTACCATCATAACGTCGAATTCCGGGAGAATCACGGATGTGATACCAAGTTCATATGCCAGCCGGATGCGCTCCGGGTGCGGAGATACCAGCAATTTGACGAGTTCCACCTGTATGCGCTCGGCACTGATATTTCTTAAATTCGATGCCAGATCGCTGATTGCCTCCCGGGTCTTCTCTTCAATGTCAAATCCAAGCTGAGCGGAAAACCTCACTGCGCGGAGAATCCGAAGCGCGTCTTCCGAGAAACGTTCCCCTGCATTCCCCACACATCGGATCACTTTCTGATCCAGATCCTGCAGACCGTCAAAAATATCTACCAGACCGGCCTCCTCATTATATGCCATGGCATTGATCGTAAAATCCCGCCGTTTCAGATCTTCTTCCAGACTGCGTGTAAACTGAACTTCTTTGGGATGTCTGCTGTCTTCATATTTACCGTCTATCCGATAAGTCGTCACTTCAAAGCCTTCTTTCTCCAGAAGTACCGTGATCGTCCCATGTTCAATTCCGGTATCAAAGGTACGTTCAAACAACGCCTTTGTTTCCAAAGGCGTCGCTGATGTTGTTATATCCCAGTCCTGCGGATCCCGTCCGAGGATACTGTCCCTGACACAGCCTCCTACGGCATATGCCTCGTACCCGTGATCCTGTAAAGTTGTAATAATATGATGCACCTTGTCAGGTAATTGAATCTTCATATTTCTTTACATTCACCTGTTCTTTATACTATCTTAATATGCCTTGCCGAAATAAACCATATGTTTCGCAGGTTTACCGCAATAAATACATGTATCACTGATCGGATCTTCTTTGCAGATGCATCTTGAAGATGCGCCGCCGGTCTCGTATTTGATCTCGCCCTCGCACTCTTCGCTTCCGCACCACATTGCTTTGATGAATCCACGGTTTTCATTGAATTTCTCTTTCATTTCATCCATGGTCACCGCTGTATCAATATGGCTGTCAAGGAATGCTTTTGCCCGGTCATACATGTCTTTCTGGATCGTTTCCAGAATTTCTCCGAGTCTGGTTGCAATTTCATCGATCGGAACAATAATCTTCTCACGTGTATCGCGGCGTACAACGACAACCTGTCCCTGATCGATGTCTTTCGGTCCGATTTCAATACGGGTCGGAATTCCAAGCATTTCCTGCTCACTGAATTTCCATCCCGGGCTCTTCTCGGAATCATCGATCTTCACGCTGTAGCCGGCTTTCGCTAATGTATCAACCAGTTCATTCGCTTTCTCGAGTACACCTTCCTTATGCTGTGCGATCGGAATCACTCTCGTCTGAACCGGAGCAATTCTCGGAGGCAGTACGAGTCCGCTGTCATCACCGTGTACCATGATGATCGCACCGATAATACGTGTGGAAAGTCCCCATGAAGTCTCATATACACTGTGAAGTTCATTATTCTTATCCAGATACTTGATGTCAAATGCATCCGGGAAGCCGCTTCCGAAGAAATGGCTGGTTGCAGACTGAAGTGCCTTTCCGTCATGCATCAAAGCTTCTACCGTATAGGTGTCCTGAGCACCTGCGAATTTCTCGCTCTCTGTCTTAGGACCGGATACAAACGGAATCGCCAGAGAATCCCGGATAAACTCCTGATATACTCTGAGCATAGTAAGTGTTCTTTCCTCAGCCTCCTCATAAGTCGCATGAATCGTATGGCCTTCCTGCCATAAAAACTCTCTGGAGCGAAGGAACGGTCTGGTTGTCTTCTCCCATCGAAGTACAGAGCACCACTGATTCCATACCTTCGGCAGATCACGGTAGGACTGTACGGTTCTTGACCACAGATCGCAGAACAGCGTCTCGGATGTAGGACGAATACACATCTTCTCCTGAAGGCGTTCCATTCCACCCTTGGTTACCCATGCCACTTCCGGAGCAAATCCTTCGATATGATCACTTTCTTTCTGCAGAAGATTCTCCGGAATCAATACAGGAAGATACACATTCTCCACACCTGTATCCTTAAATCTCTTATCCAGATCAGCCTGAATCTTTTCCCAGATCGCATATCCGTTCGGTAAATAATTCAGACATCCTTTCACGCTGGAGTAATCGCAAAGTTTCGCTTCGCGGACTACATCCGTATACCACTGCGCGAAATCAACGTCACGCGAAGTGATCGATTCTACAAACTTCTTTTCTTTTGCCATGTCAAGCCTCTCCTCTTCCATATATTTTGGTCTGTCTCAGGGGTGCATTATAACTGACAATTATTTCAAAACAAAAAACGCCGGTTCTTCCGCCCCTGATAAAAGGGACCGGAAAACCGGCGGTACCACCCTGATTAACCGTCTTACTTCGTAAAACAGTTCTCTTCATTTCCCGTTAACGCCGGGCGCGCTGTATTTTCATACAGGGACTCCAAGGCAGGTTCTATATCTTCCATGCAGCTTCCTTGCACCGGACGGAAACCTCTCTGTGCCACTTCCAATATATACTAATCCTCTTCACGGTCCACGTGTCTATTATTTCTTTTCAGATACTAAGGATTTTAATTGAGATTTCTGCATTTGTCAACCCGTCTTTGATATTTCACTGCAGTTATCTCACATAAATATATGCAAAATATACCGCATACAGCATCAGAAAGAGCACACCCTCTCTCTTGGATAATTCTTTACGGCTCTTTGCGCAGATCAACGCAAATACACTGAACACGATCAGTATAATCATATCATATATCGCATCGATATCTACTGTGATCGGACAGATTGCGGAACTTGATCCCAGAATCAAAAGTATATTGAAAATGTTCGAACCGACAACATTTCCCAACGCGAGATCATTTTCTCCCTTTTTGGCCGCGACCATCGATGTAACAAGTTCCGGCAGGGAAGTACCCATTGCAACGATCGTAAGACCAATAAAAGTCTGGCTCAGTCCAAAGCGAACTGCAATCTCCGTAGCAGAATCAACAACCAGATCTCCTCCCAGAACGATTCCTGCAATTCCGCCAATAATAAAAATTGCACTTTTCGCCGGGCTCAAGACTGCATAATCTTCAGCAGGCATCGCATTTCGCGCTTTTAGTGCCTCCTTAACCTGAAGTACCAGGAAAAGGACAAACATGATAAGAAGAACCACACCGCTGATCCTTCCAAGTACGAATTCCCCCTCTCCTGCAAGGATTTTCCCAAAAGCAAGCTTTGTCGTCATCAAAAGCATTGCTGCCGTAATGAAGATTGAAAACGGAAATTCTTTCTTCAATACACTGTCGGTGGCACGAAGGGGCCTCATCAGGGCGCTGCATCCAAGTACGATCAGAAGATTAAACATATTGGAGCCTAAAACATTACTTACAGCAAGTGAATTCTGCCCTTTCAGTGCCGCGGTTATGCTCACAGAAGCCTCCGGCATGCTGGTACCGAATGCGACAACCGTAAGCCCGATGATGATTGCAGGCACTTTCAGGAGCTTCGCAACACTGGAGCTTCCTTCCACAAAATAGTCTGCTCCTTTAATCAATAATACAAATCCCAGAATCAACAATACATAGACCATATCTTTTCCTCCCATTTTATTTATATTTTGGCGGTGCAAAGTTTCGTGTTTTGAGTCGTTTCCTATGTGACGCAATGCATTTTAGGCAAATAAAAAAGACTTCTTATTGCAAAACACTGCACCTATGGCATAAAATCTGCAATAAAAGTCTCGCTAATTGACAATACGAACCGGATTATGTTTAAATAATCGTGATGACGATTTCGTATCACACTGATTTCGGCATTTGATGATCTGACAAAACGAATCAATGGAAGCTACTCCCTTTTACTGGAGATAAGTGTAACTTCCTTTTTTTCAAAAGTCAAGAAAAATATTCTCCGGAGGTAAATTATGGAACATCCTGCTATATTATATGAAGATAAAGACATTATTGTATGTGATAAACCTGCCGGCATACCGGTACAGACCCGAAGATTCGGACAACCTGACATGGAGAGCATTCTGAAAAATCATCTTGCTTCTTCCGGCGGATCCAAGCCTCCTTATCTGGCAGTCATTCACAGACTGGATCAGCCCGTATCCGGCCTCATGGTCTTTGCCAAAAATCCAAAAGCAGCGGCGGCGCTGAACAGACAGCTTATCGGAAATTATTTCTGCAAAGACTATCGCGCTGTCTGCTGCGGCACTTTACCTTCCCCTGGCGGAACTCTGATCGATTACCTCGTAAAGGATGGAAGAAGCAACACCTCCCGGGTATGTTCCAAAGACACCCCTCAGGCCCGACGCGCAGAGCTTTCTTACGAAACCGTTGCTACAGCCAAAGACGCTGACGGCAATACGCTGACCACCGTACATGTTCACCTGAAAACAGGGCGTCATCACCAGATCCGGGTACAGATGGCCCATGCAGGCGCACCGCTTTGGGGCGATAACAAATACAATCCGGAATTCATACAAAAACCGAGCTATGAGCCCATTTCCCTCAGAGCTTTCCACCTCAGTTTCCTCCATCCGGAAACGGGAAAACCGATGAATTTTACTTTAGAATAACGGTAAAATGTGACAGGATTTCATGAACGGCAAAGCCAATAGCACGATTATTGTTTTTTTTTGCACTTTCTATTTTTTTGATTTTCATTATCTTGTTTTTCAATATTTCTTTTGATACATTTATCATATGAAGGCATATCATGCCGACAGGTTCATTGAGAAAGGGGAAAATTATGAAAATCTACAAAACCAAAAATTATGATGCTATGAGTCGCACCGCTGCCAATATTATTTCAGCACAGGTGATCATGAAGCCAAACTGTGTCTTAGGTCTTGCTACCGGTTCTTCACCGATCGGGACATACAAACAGTTGGTTGACTGGTACAATAAAGGGGATATCAATTTTGCTCAAGTTACGACCGTGAATCTGGATGAATATAGGGGACTTACACGTGATAACGACCAGAGCTACTATTATTTTATGCATAAAAATCTGTTTGATCATGTAAATATCAAGGCTTCTTATCTGCCGGACGGCACCAGAGAAGACGCCGAAGAAGAATGCCATCATTACGAAGAAATCATCCGTTCCCTTGGCGGAGTGGATCTTCAGCTTCTTGGACTTGGTCACAACGGACATATCGGTTTCAACGAACCGGCTGATCATTTCCCGAAAGAAACTCACTGCGTAGATCTTCAGGAAAGAACCATTGAAGCCAACAAGCGTTTCTTCGCATCCATTGATGACGTTCCGCGTCAGGCATACACCATGGGGATCGGTACGATCATGCGTGCCCGGAAAATCCTGATCATTGTAAGTGGAGAAGATAAAGCTGATATCGTTCGCGATGCTTTCTTCGGCCCGATCACTCCGACTGTACCGGCTTCCATCCTTCAGCTTCATCCGGATGTAACACTGGTAGCAGACGAAGCTGCTTTGTCCAGGCTTCCGCAGTAATATTTGTTCTATACATTAGAAAGAAGGCTGAATAATCATGATTATCAGAAATGCACTTGTTTACGGTGAAGACAAAACATTTTCCAGACTGGATATTCGAATCGAAGAGGACGTTTTTACGGAGATCTGTCCTTCACTTGCCCCCTCTGAAAATGAATCTGTTCTGGATGCAGACGGACTGTATGCCATTCCGGGACTGATCGACATTCATTTTCACGGCTGCATGGGACATGATTTCTGTGACGGTACTGTAGAGGCAATCGATGCCATCACCCGATATGAGGCTTCCTGCGGTGTCACATCCGTCTGTCCCGCAACCATGACGGTGTCCC
Organism: Bariatricus sp. HCP28S3_D3; assembly: GCF_052065755.1. Lineage (NCBI taxonomy): Bacteria > Bacillati > Bacillota > Clostridia > Lachnospirales > Lachnospiraceae > Bariatricus > Bariatricus sp. HCP28S3_D3. The sequence goes on from NZ_JBQHTK010000012.1 coordinate 22,399, forward strand.
CGGAATCACTGGTGCAGGTTATGGATGCGGCACGTACCTATAACGAATCCCCTGCCCGTCCGGGGCAGGCTTCCCTGGTAGGGATCAACATGGAAGGACCATTCATAAGCGAGGCAAAAAAAGGAGCTCAGGCTGCCGAACACATCCGGCTCTGTGACGAAGCGCTTTTCTGCAGCCTTCAGGAGCGTTCCGGCGGTCTCATCAAACTGGTTGATATCGCCCCTGAGAACGAGGGTGCCATGGAATTTATCGACGCACTCCACGACAAGGTTACCATTTCTCTGGCCCATACAACTGCAGATTATCAGACTGCCAAAGAGGCCTATGACCGTGGTGCCAGACACGCCACCCACCTTTACAATGCCATGCCGCCTTTCACTCATCGTGCTCCGGGAGTCGTCGGTGCCGCATTCGACAGTCCGCACTGCCGTGCCGAACTGATCTGCGACGGTGTGCATATTCATCCTTCTGTCGTCAGAGCTACATTCCAGCTGTTCGGCGATGACCGTATGATCCTGATCAGTGACAGCATGCGCGCTGCCGGAATGGAAGATGGTCAATACACACTCGGCGGACAGGATGTTGCCGTAAAGGGGAAATACGCCACACTTGTCAGCGACGGCGCGCTTGCGGGTTCCGTAACCAATCTGATGGACTGCATGAGAACTGCCGTGAAAGAAATGCAGATCCCTCTGGAAAGTGCCATTGCATGTGCCACGATGAATCCGGCAAAAGCAATCGGAATCTATGACCGTTACGGAAGCATTTCCACCGGCAAGATTGCCAATCTGGTACTCCTGGATCAGGATCTGAATCTCAGACAGGTCATCATTCATGGATAGTCATACCGGATTTCATACTTTTATATTTCAAGAGCTGTGCCTCGTCGGAAGCACAGCTCTTTTTTACACTTTATTCTACTTCTCCAATTCTTCCACAAGCAAAATCACATCAATCAGGGAATCCACCCGCCGATAGCAAAGCTTCCGAATCTCTTCCGTCGGTTCAACAAGATCCGGCACCATGACCGGAATCATTCCCGCCGCATGCGATGCACGAATCCCGGCCGGAGCATCCTCCAAAGCCATGCTCTTTGCAGGGCATACACCGACTGCTTCACAAGCCTTCAGATAGATCTCCGGATCAGGCTTCGCCTTTGTCACCATATCTCCAAAAACACACCCGTCGAAGTATTCCCATATCCCGGCCTCCGTAAGCTGGCGCGCCGAATACTCCTGTCTGGATGAAGTGGCAAGTCCGATCCGTATTCCTCTTTCCCTGGCGAAATCCATCAGCTCGCGAACCCCCTTCTTCATGGCGATTCCTTCTGACTCTGCAATATCATAGAAAACTTTCCGTGTCAGATTGCCGAATTCTTCCATTGGGAAATCCTGACCATAGATGCTTTTAAAATATGCTTCCCGCCGCTTTACATTAAATCCCAGTGTATGATAAATCTGTTCCCCGACACGCCCATAGCCAAGTGCCGTTCCCGCCTCATTCCAGCTTCGCTGAACCACCCGTTCCGAATCGAAGATCAGACCGTCCATATCAAATATCAGCGCCTCCACTTTTCCCATCAGAACTCAATTCCTTTTCCCATGGCGTCCTTCAGATAAGTGGTGACATCCTCCAGTTTATCAAGAATCTCTTCTCTCTCTTCCCAATCATCACCTGACATATCCACATTCACCAGTGCCTGCTTGATTTTCTTTATCTGTTTAATCAAATCTTCTGTCATCGTATGCTCCCCTTTCTCGATATCTGCCTCAACATGGAATATCCGGAGCAGGCCTCGAATTCACAACATGCCTGCTCTTTATGGTTCTATTTTACTATACTCTCAGGGGAATAGACAAGACCGTTCACAAATTCTAAAGAAAACTTAATATTTTGAAGCTATTATTTTATTGTTGTTTATCATAATTTAAAAAGCTATGATTCACCATACTTTTCACGATTCTTCTATTTGTCATGATTTATCTCCATATATGCAATCTTGGACAAATATTGGACATACAAAAAGGCAGCTTGGCTGCTGCCCCTATCAAAATACATTTGCAATTTTTTCCATTTCATCAGCTTTCGTATCTGGCAGCACATGACTATACAGATCCATTGTCATGGTCAATGAGCTGTGACCAAGTATTGTCTTTAATACCTGTGGTTGCATTCCGGCTTCTATTGCTCTGGTAGCAAATGTATGCCGGAACACATGCGCTGTAATACGCGGGAAGTCATGGCCTGCTGCCGTGATCTGCTTCGTTATCCGATCGATTTCATATTGCACCCGCTGTCTTCCTAAAGGCTCTCCCTTTTCGGTACAGAATAAATATCTGTCTATCCGCTCCACCTTAAATCCCCAGAATTTTCTCTGATTCTCCAGAAGTTCACACAAGGCAGCAGTCAGCGGAATATCTCTGTTCGAAGTCTTCGTCTTGGGATCGCATTCCATATATCCCTCATTGTTGATATAAAGCAAGGTTCTCTGTATATGGATCACATTCTTTCTCTTGTCAATATCCGTGTATTTCAGTCCCGTGATTTCCCCAATCCGCATTCCAGTGCGAAGCATCACCGCGAACAAATTATATAAATAGCTGTCTTTTGCATATTCCATAAATAATGTCTGCTGTTCTTTTGTCATAGCTTGCCTTTCTTTCTTTTCCTTCTGTCTTGGAAGAGTGGCCAAAGGAACCGGATTTCGTTCTATCAGTCCGTTTCTCATGGCCTGCTTTAAACACCCATTAAGTATCGCCTTCACTAATTTTATACTGGAAAGTGTGTACTCATTATCTACCAGATCATTGTACAGCTTTTGAATGTGCTCCCCTCTGATATCAGAAATAAGATTGCTTCCCATGCGTTCCTTGATCGCGAAGTTGTAATAATTCTGATAGTTTGTGTAAGTCCCCGTTTTTACCTGGTTCTTTTTGTACTCCTCCATCCACGTTGTAAACCAGTCATTCAGCGTGATTTTCTTCTTATCCGCATAGATTCCATGCTCCAGCTTGTATTTAAGCTCTGTCATGGCTTTCTGCGTCTTTGTTACGGTTTCCCCGTGAACCGTATATGTTTTATGCTGGTAGGTAAAACGCCCCTCGAAGCCGTCTTTGCTTCTCTGCCTGATTCCCTTTGGCAGCTTACGCCCTCTGTTATCTGTTGCCATAGTATCTCCCTTCCCTGCCATGCGGCAGCAGTCAATTAATGCTTGAAGGAGCTATCCGACCGTTGTATAATCGAGATAGCCCCGTATTGTGTGTACTGGGTTATGCTTATTTGCCCCTCTGGTGTTGCCGCACCTCTGGGGCGTTTATATTCCTCCTTTCCCTGCTGTCCCGTTCCTGTGTTGGCGCGCCATTCCGGGGATATCCGTAATTAATTCTCACTTAAACCAAAAACCGCACGCCCGGCAAAGGCCGACGCTTTACCGGGTATCTAAGGAATTTCGAACGTTTTTGCTTATTATCAGTTACTTTTTTCGGCTATTTCATGCGGTATCGTTTTTAATAAGCCACATCACCTCCCCGAATCAGTTTCCTATCATCAAACCATTTCACACTCCCACCTTTGAAATTCGTCTTGGGCTTCGGAATGGATGATATACCTATCCGGTTAACAACACCATCTTTTACTTCAACAGCAAATTCTACTACACATCTTTGATTATGCATTTCGTTCTGTCTCATATCGCTTTACCTCCACGTTATCATTGCCTGGCCGCTTCTGTTTTTTTATTCAATTTCCGACGTATCCTCAGCACATAATTTAGGTGTTTTAAAAAAACATAGGTTTCAAAGCGAATAGTTTTCACATAATCAGCAAATTCTTTTCTTTGTTCGTCACTAACCATCAAATACCACTTAACAATTTTATAATTTAATTCATAATTTACATTATCTATGTTTAGGATAATCAAATCTTGATTGTGGCAGTAGTAAGAAACTACATCTTCCGCTTTTCCAAGTGCAATTACCCACTCAGGTATCCACGCCTTTCTACATGATGCTATTCTAAGTTCTTCGTTTATAAATCTGTAGGCCAATGATTTATACGTCCTTTCTTCTTGCGAAAGGGCAGCAGTCATGTTATAATCTGCTTAACCCTTTCTAGTTGTGTTTGGGTTACGCGCCCCTACAAGAGGACCGGTCTTGTAAGGGCTTTTCTTATAGGTCCTGACCGTTTCTTGGGATATAATCTCGGTATCTCTCCATAACAGAATCAGAAACCCCATTTTTATAAACCTTCCGAATGTCAATCACGCCTATTGCCATTTTCAGTTGCTTAATCAAGGCCGCCCTGCCATCCACAAGTGTGCTTTTCCTGTTTCCAGAATATTCAATCCGGTACCGCATGGAATATCCCCCTTTTATGCGATTGCCTGTACCTGGGATTCTCCGAAGAACCGGGCTTTATATGTTGCGCCATCTCCCTTACTCCCCCAGATCAGATTACAACCAAACAATGCTTTTGATCCGTGGATCACTTCATAGCCGGCTTTCTTCCAATCGCTCCATGTAGCTGTTTTCTCTGTAACGCCTGCTGCCATCTTTGCCGCCAGAATACGCTTTTCATTAATCTCTGCTGCTTTTGCACTTAACCATGCTCTATGCAGGCATTCCGCAAAGCTCAGATCAGTGAACTTGTGGAAGAGCTCCCACGCCTTCAGCATGATTCTTCTTAAATCGAATTTCTTCATCATGTATGCCACCTTTCAATAATTTAGATATCGGATCGGACTGCCCTCGGATCATCTTCGTTCCTATTGCCCGCCAGGCTCAAAGGGATATGGTTCCGAGTATCGGACGCTTTCGGCATTCACGGCCTTTCACCGCTTCTTCCGGCTGTCCCGTTCCTTATCTTTGATTATATTATACTATGTACGTGGTATTTTGTCTATTGACATAACCCACAAATTATGTACGTAGTATCTCGTTAATTTTTGGGTACTTTTACTATGTACGTAGTTGTTGAAATGTGATATAATTTCATTGTAAGGTGGAGAAGGAACACTTTAATTCAGGGCGCCAATTTATCATCCAGAAAGGAGATCCAACAATGAGTAATAGTGAAAGAAAAACCGAATATAATATCAAATACGCAAAAGACAAACTAAAACGTATCCCGCTGGACGTACAAAAGGAAAAATATGAAGAGATTAAAACAGCCGCCACGGCAGCAGGCAAAACAGTAAATGGATATATTAAAATAGCGATAGATGAGCGCATGGAACGTGACGCAAATACGCAGTATTCTCAAACTTAATATACTCAGCGCCTTTTGTCGCCCAGTCCTTGCGTACTGCTGCCAGATATGTTATAGTAAAGACACAAAAAGGGAAACCGGAAGCGGCTTACCTCGAATAATTTAGCTAATGTTCTATGACATCAGCCGTCACTATTGGCAGTAGTGGCGGCTATTTTCGTGTCCCCTTGAAAATCTGATAACACAGACCTACAAGGGCAACCAAGAGTATACAAAACTGAATCAGATCAGAATATGTAACCATGTTATCGCCCTCCTTTCTTTCGTCCGGAGGGTGTTCCCTCCGTAAAGAAGGGTAAGCCGCCTCGCTCTGGTTTCCCATGCCGAGATTTTATCATATTCCAATCAGGGAATCAATGTCCTGCTGCCATCTTCAAAATCTTTGTATAGTATTACATAAACCCTTTCATCAACCCTTTATGTACTTGCTTCGCTCGGGCTTTGTCCTTGCTTTCCAGCTCGTTAAATACTTCCAACCAGAGCTTGGCCATCTTCAACTGATCCCTGGTCTTTCTCCTGCTCTCCCCGCTCTTTATACCGCCTTTCCTTCCCATTTCCCGTAGTTCCTCCGGGCTTCGCTCGCTGTTCGGTATTAAATTATGGTCGTTCATGTATCACCATCCTCTGTGCGACGTCGCACACACCTTGACAATTCTCAACATCTTTTTAGGAACTCACAAATCTGAATATGTTATCAAATGTCATCATCTGTACCTTAGTATTTCTTAGTGCGTACCTTAACATTTCTTAACATCTTTTTAGGGTGTCCGAAATGTCCGAATACCTTGACATTTCTCAGCATATCCGAGTATTTCCGAGTGTCCATAACTCCTCCAAACGTTTCGGAAATACCTATAATTGGCGCTGGACGGCAGGGCGCGCCGCATGGGTGCCGGAGATCCCCATCCCCTACCATCCAAGTACTTCTCTTTCTACTTCGCTTGTCCATGTCTCCTGGAATCGCTTTACGCCCACATGATGCACGGCAGCAGGCGCAAGATACTCTTCATGATATGCACGAAACCTTCCGCACCTCTTCGGCAATCTAAGCGTCCTCATAGCTTTGTTTTGAAGTTGTCGCGCGGCTTCAATGGATACTCCCATCCGTTCTCCTGTTTCCTTAAGTGTCTTTCCTTCCCAAAATCTCCACCTAAGCAACGCTGCTTGATTCTCCGGGAGATGTCCTACTTCTATCCAGACACTCTGGATCATGCGCTCCCGGTCAATCTTTCTGGCCAGATTTTCCTCCAAGTTCTCAGAAGATGCCACCGTGTCTGCAAGTGTATAATCTTCCTCTTCTCCCAATGGCTCGCTCAAGCTTCGAATCTGCCCCATTCTGGCACTTTTCTTTACGTCCTCAAGTTTCTCTTCACTTGCACCTAAAAATGCGCTCAATTCACGATCTGACGGTTTCATTCCATAGTATTTAAAGTATTCGCTCTTCAACTTCTTGTATTTTCTTACCAGCGCACCTATATGAACCGGAATACGAACCGCATTTCCGGTATTATCAATGTACCTTTGCATCACTTGCCTGATCCAGAGTGCCGCATAATTAATAAATGGAACGCCTTTTTCAGCATCGTAATATCTTACCGCTTCGCATAGTCCAAGGTATCCCTCCTGCATCAGATCGTCCATTTCAGCATATCCGGAATACTTCTTTGCCGTCTTGAATACAAAGCCTTTGTTCCGGTTCCATAGCTTCAGCATATTATCCGCTTCATTCTCTCCCGCTCTGATCAGCGCAACCAACTGCTCATTCGTTACAATCTCCGTGGTTCCCTCGGGCTTCAACCCGGGTTCGTTTCGTTTTGCATCAGCATTTATTGACATGGTTCGAATCCTCCCATATAATGAATTTATCAGGTATTCAGGGAAGGGCTCGACCAATTGTGGCGGGTTCTTTTTTTTGTATGCATCAATCGAGTTATTGCATACATTACGTGAACATTAGTCAGGACTGCTGCCCCTTCCGGCTTTCTTTTCTTCGTCTGATCTCATCCTGAAGTCTTCTTGTTTCTTCCGGATCCTGCTTAACTCTGGCAATATATTCCACACATTCTTGTGAGATATACAGTGGACGGCACTTATTCAATTCAAAACCAACACCATAATTCGCCATGTCATGTAGTTCAGCAAGCGTATAATCTCCGTCCACAGCGATCATAGACTGCACATTATACCCTTTACCTGTAAGAGACTCCAACAGTTTCGCGGCGGCAGCAGTCTCATTTTCTGTAAACCACACAATATGCACTTCGTTTTTATCAATGCCATTTTCCTTGAAATCTACCAGTATATTAACTTTCATTGCCATTCCATTACCCTTCTTACTTGTTGGTACCCTATATACAGTGGCAAAACCCACAAGTAAAGCGAAAACTCTTGATTTTACTGGGCTCTATTTACTTGCGGGTATCCTCAAGTAAATAACCCTTACTTTCCTTTACTTGCGGATTACCCTCAAATAAATGAAACCCTTACAAATACTGGGTTTTTCATTTATTTGTTGGTTTCTTCACTGTGCATAGGTAAATCCTCAACTAAACGAATAAACCACTTCTTTTCTTTACCGTATCCAACACACCATGTTTTCGTCCTTCCCTCTTTCTTAAGCTCTGCTTTGGCGTCTCTCATAGCATTCTTACTTACACCCTCAATCTTGGCCAGCTCGTCCAGTTCTGAAACTTCTTTTTCGCCATCCATTAGGAAATCCAATATTAGCTCCTTCGCTCCTGCTTTAGCAGGTGCTTGTCGTGTGTTGTAACTCGCTTCAGATACAAAGTCCTTGTCTTTCTTTATAGTATATCCTTTAAATCTGATAACCTCATCTTCGATACTGTACAAAACTGTACTGCCTGTAGGTCCATAATTTGATTTTTCATGCGATAAATATCTAACTCCAGGTTCGTTGGTCTCTCCCGCCATAATGACAGATCGGCTTATGTCCCAGATGTCCGCGCTGTCAGCAATTCGTTTTCTCCCCCAAACACCTGATTGTTTATTCGCATGTTCTACAATCAGGAATGTTGTCCCATACTTTTCACCGTATCCAATCAAAGGGGCAAGACAGCTTCTCATGGCGTTTCTATCGCCCATTCGAATATCCGGAGGAACAAACGCCTGAATTGGATCGAATATACACAACGCTGGCCGGTATTTTTCTAGAAGCTGTTCCAGAAAGTAACTATTAAACTTAATATCCTGAAATCGTTCATCTGCGATGTCTATTGACAAAATATTGCTTAAATTCGCTCCGTTTTCTCTAAGACGCCGTTTGAGCGTATATTCAAAAGAATCCTCCGCAGAGAAAAACATTACTTTTTCCGGATTGCATTTTGCGAAATCGGAAGGCACCATCCCATCAAGCAAAAAAGATCTGTTTCCGCTGCTGACTGCTGCCGCGATCGAACACCATACTGTAGTTTTTCCACTTCCGCCGTCTCCAGCAAGTGACGTGATCTGATACCTCGGCATATAATCCGTAATAAGCCAGTCGGGTTCCTTTTCTTCCGCAAGTTCCATTGTAACCATTTCAAGGCTATGATTCTTCTGCTGTCGAAAACGTCCCTGATCGGAAACTGCAATATATGGATCTGTTCCTTTTTCATACCTTTTAAGAGCAGGGAATACCTCTTTTTCCAGTTCTTCATCAGAAAGTGGCGGTACACACTTTGCTTCATTTTCCGCTTTGACTGCTACACTTATAGCTCCATCTGAAGCACCTTTTGCTTGCATACTGCATACCATTTTTACCAACCATTGGGTACGCTGTCCTTCCGGAATCTGCTCCGGCATTTTAAACCCTTGCGCGCTATCATCTTCTTTCTTCGGACCAGAAAGAAACTCCAATACTTTATCGTTCACTTTCGCAATCTCGATTCCATCTCCAGGTCCTTGCTCCCACTCATATTCTCGTCCATTCTCAAGAATACTGGGCGGCGCGACAATATAGCCCCCATCACCTCGAATATCGACGCCCGGGTATAATCCCGCCCTACATCCATGTGGAGCATTATCTCTGTAGTAATAATGATACCCTCCATGAGAAGAAATAACTCTCCAAGTATCCGGAAGCTCTCCATGGTCGCGCTCCCAATCCCTCAGAAATTCAGTTGCATCTATCCCTTTTTCTTCTTTCTTATCAAAGTCGAGTATTACAAGTCCTCCAGATTTCTTTCCTGTCGCGATTCCAATATTCGCATCCGGATATTTACTCCACCATTGGGAAACCTTTTCTTTTTCGGTGGATGCATCACGCTGCCATTCTGCTATGTATGGTCTTTTTCCAGGTGATTTTCCTCCAAATCTTGGAGGAATAATTGGAAAAACCGCAAAACCCATATCAGCATATTGAAGTGCTGCTTCTTTCAATGTGTCATTCATCTATTTATTTCCTCGCTGTCCTTTCCGTCCTGCTGCCACTCTGGAGAGTTCAGTGCTTTCTCTGCACTCTCTATGGCTACCAATGTATTTTCTGCCCTGCTCTTCAATGATCTGCGGAACTCCGCTATTTCCCTTCTGGTCTCCGGAAAGAAATACCCTCCCGTGGTGGATGAACATATTAATGCTCCGGCTTTTCGCTCCTGTGCTATATACTGCTGAAGCTCCCTAGCCGAGCTGCACCCGGTGAGCTTTACTAAGTCCTCTGTAGAAATCGCATTCTCTTTTCCAAGGGGCAGCAGTCCAGCTATTACAAATTCAGAATTGCCGTTCTGATCTGTATGTACTTGGTTATGCTTATTTTTTTTCACGACCCTACACCTCCATCGCCTGCTTATCAAGATAACGATCTATCACAACCTTATCATACAAGCTACGCCTTCCGATTTTTCTCTCGGCTCCAATAGACCTCGCAAATTCTACACCGCGATTTCTACCAAGACTCAAATACATACACACCTCATTGGCATCAATCAAACGTTTTTCGCTTACCATTGAAATATTTTTTCTTTCTGTCATGTTAACTTCTTTCCTTTCTTTATCTGTGTTGATTGAGTAACTCTTGACTATATTTTAAACTTTTGTTATAATTCATTCAACATAAATTAATATGATGTTTAAGTTTAATATTGATGAATTATATTAAAAATTGTTACTAACGAATACAGCGATATGCAATCAAATATAACTCATGCTATCCAAATACAGATTAATTTAACAACTTATTTAAAGGAGTGAATTTTATGGAGTTAAACAAAAAATGCGGACAAAGGTTAAAAGAGTGTATAAAAGCTAAAGAAATGACTCTAAAAGAACTTTCAGCGAAAGTTAATTTCACAATGCAGTATATTAGCAATATTGCCAATGGCAAAAAACCGATGACTGTAACCGCCGCTAAAGCGTTCTCTAAATACTTAGGAGTAAGTGAAGCTTATTTGCTTTGTGAAAGTGATTATAAGACAGAGGCCGAATATAAGAGCGCATGCAAAAAATCCTATACTAATTCAATGGGATGTTGTTTTGCATATCTGGAAACTATCGGTATACATATTAAATTTGTTAACGTGGCTCCCGGAAACAACACAACAGAGGCGTTTTGGTGCGCTTCATCGGAAGAATTTCAGAAAGATTATGAAATTTTACCCGACGATTGCGTAAAAGTGGACCAATACACATTCGTTGAAATAAGTTCAAATGATTATGACATAGTATTAAGTCCAGTTGCTTTTTGGAATTTTTTCCCGAATATTGAAAACTTTGTACACTTTGCAGTTGAAAACTTTTTAGATAATTTGCAATGTTGCTATCGCAATTCGAAAATAGATTTATCTGATCCAGATACAGAAATCGGACTGATTAAACAAATCCACCAGCCATAATAACTGGTGGAATCTATTTCACTTTTCTTTTATTACTAGAATGCCGTGACCACTCCAAATCACTCGCACGCGTAACAATTCAAAACTCCCCAGGATAGGTTGCACGCCGGTCTACTGTCTGATCAGAATTTTCGATTTTTTGGCACCGGGGGTATTGAGATTTGGCAATGCTTTTTTCCAGACTTGGACAAATCTTGGACAACTTCGCATTTTCGCACTGATTTCAGTTTCATATACTGCGTCCCACGTGAATCAACAAATGCCGTATTTACTGGGGTTCCTATAATTTAAGAACAATAAATGGGTGTATTCCAGTGATGATTTTATATAAAACTTAATATTTTAGCAAATCACAAACCACATTGTTACCATCTTGTGGTATAATGGCAGCAGCGACAAAATAATAAGGGGAACTATTTCAGTGGATGAGAACAAATTAGAAGCTAAACTCTTAAAAATCAAAGCTCTTGCCGAGCGCGGAGAAGGCGGAGAACGGGAATCCGCAATCAAGCTTTATCAGAAATTATTAAAAAAATACGACATTGATGAAGAGTCACTGCAGAAGGACACGCTGAGTAAGCACTGGTTTACATATGAAAGTGATATTGAAGAGAACCTTCTGGTTCAGATTTTCTATATGGTAACAGGGGATCCGGAATATTTCCGGCGTCAGAGCCGCACCCATGGCAATCAGTGCGGATGCATTTGCACGAATTTTGAAAAAACGGAAATCAAATTCTACTTTGAATTCTACAAGGATGCTCTTCAGCAGGAACTTGAAGCCTTTCTCATGGCATTTAAGCTTAAAAATCATCTGTTTCCGGACGAAAGTGCACGCTGCTTTGTACCGGAAGAGGCCGAAGAAGAAACCGAAATAACGGATATTCTTCTGAAAGCCCAGAAAATCGCCGAGGATATCGACAAATCCAGCCCGGTCCGCATGCTCTCGGGAACGGTTACGGAACCGGGACCAGACACTTCTATTGACTGATAATCGGAATGTTCATAAAAAATACCAGGACGTTTCAAACGTTTCCTGGTATTTTCTATTTATTCGTCTATGCACATTTCATTTTCTCTTCCTGTACATTCGTATTGATTTCCTGTCTTTCTCCTCTTCGGCGTATTCCCGCAAAAACAGAACCGGATATATTATGCCATACACTGAAGATCGCTCCCGGCAAGGTTGCAAGCGGGTTCGCCGCAAAATTGGCTGTCGCAAGTGAAATCGCAAGTCCGCTGTTCTGCATCCCCACTTCGATGGCAATCGCAGTCACTTTATCATACGGTACCTTCAGGAGCTTAGCTGCTGCCAATCCGATTCCCATTCCGCACAGATTATGCAGGATTACAACTCCCAGAACCAGCATGCCGCAGCTGATAATCTTATCTGCGTTCACCGCAACAATTCCGGAAATGATCATCACAATCGATACCACCGATATCAGGGGCAGAAGCTCAGATATCTTCTGAATCTGTTTTCCCAGAATACTTCGGATAAGGATTCCAAAAAGAACCGGAACCAGTATCACCTTCACAACAGAAAGCACCATTGCGGCAAAGGAAACCTCCACCCATGCGCCGGCAAGCACGTACACTAAAGATGGTGTTGCAAGCGGTGCAACAAGTGTCGATACAATCGTCATTCCAACCGACAATGCCACATCCCCTCCTGCAATATATGTAATCACATTACTCGCAGTCCCGCCCGGACAGCATCCCACCAGAATCACTCCCAGCGCCAGATCTTCCGGTAATTTCAACACAACTGCAAGGATCCACGCCAGGAACGGCATGACCGTATACTGTGCCAGACATCCGATGAGTATTTCTTTCGGTCTGGAAAATACAACCTGAAAATCTCCCATTTTTATTGTAAGTCCCATTCCGAACATGGCAATCCCGAGGAACATGGATGTATAATTTGTCGTCCATGCAAATCCGTCACGCCAACAGAAGGCTATTATAGAAAAAATAATAATGATCACTCCGATGTATCTCGTAAGAAATGAACTGATTCTCCCGATTTTTTTCATTATTTTTTCCATCGCCTACACCTCGTAACTGAAATTATCAATCAGTCTCGTTTTACCGATGTAGACAGCCATCGCCGCCAGGACGTCCTTCTCTACCCGCTCCACCGGCTGCATAGAACGTGCATCGACGATGGAAACATAGTCGATCCGTGCCAGAGGCTCCGCCTCAATGACTTCACGCATTCCTGCCAGGACCTTTTCCGCCTCGATTCCCGGATGAATCAGTTCCTGTCCGCGTTTTACAGCTCTTGAAAGACACAAAGCTGCTTTTCTTTCTTCATGATTTAAATAAGTGTTTCTGGAAGATTTGGCCAGCCCATCCTCTTCTCGTACGATTGGGCATCCCACGATCTCAATATCAAAATTCAGATCTTCATCTACTGTGATACTTCCCACATAATCCAGTTCAGCCTGCTTAACAGTCGCACGATGTATCTTCCCTTTAAGCATTTCTACTGTCATCTTCAACTTCCTTTCCCAAATCATTTCGGCATGAAAATCACAGTGAATCAGACAGAGTATAGCTTCCTTGGAATACTATCTCCGCAGGTATTATAGCACCCTGACATTTCATCTTGCAACAACGAATCCGTATATTTTTTGCTGCCCCTTTTACATCGTGGCTCATGTACGCTCCCGGCACGTAGCCCGCAGTAAATACCGGCTACTGTGTGAAAAACAACTTACATCTCTTCATCCCCGCCATGCCACAAAAACAGAATTTTTTTCCCGGAACTGCAGGACAGTTCCATACATTCTCCCAATCCATATACAACATGGCTGATCACAAATTCTCCGTCATTTATAAAGATTTCAATCAGATTTTTATCAACGAAAATCTCAAGTTCACACCTTCCGGATACATCCGGACTTTTGCCAATCAGCGAACAGCTTTTCATTCCTGCAAAAACAATGCTTCTGTCTGTATGTACCGCACCATTTTCCATCCAGATACGGTACCCTCCGATATTCAGGATTTCTCCCTCCTCCAGATTCATTTTCAGACAGAAAGGACGAGAATAATCCAATTTCTCCGGAATCGGTGTTTCTTGATTAAAATATGCTCTTACTTCCGGATGAACCCGGAAAAAGATATGTCCGTTTTCCACATCTATGACTCTTGGCTGACACATCATCCCATTCCACTCCATACCGTTTTTTTCTTTCACTGCCTGTGGCATACGCATCCATCCTATCATCACTCTCCGGCCATCTTTATCAAGATTTGTCTGCGGTGCATAGAGATCCATTCCATAATCCATATACGTGCACTCTCCCGAAATGGACAGTTCACATTTCCCCGGCTCAAATACAGCCGGGGCACAGATTGCGTGACTTTCATACCCTTCTTCCGGATCTCCGATATACATCGCCGAACCTTCAAACACCCAGTCATCTCCCACTCTGAAAATATCCGGGCATTCCAGGATCTTTCCGAATCTGCCATCCAGCATCTGATTCGCAAAATCCCAGTGTATCCCGTCCTTACTGGTATAGATCACAAGCCTACCAGTCTCTTCCCTGAAGGTACTTCCGAGCGCCATATAATACGTGTCTCCTTCTTTCCATACCTTCGGATCTCTCGTATGTACGGCGTGTGCCTGTGCATCATCATGGTTTACAGGTATGATCTGCATTTTTTCTTTCCAGTTATCAAAATGCACTGCATCCTCAGAAATCACCAGCGCCTGGCTGGTCTCAAATTTTCCGTTCTTTGCCATATGGATATTTTCACTTTCCGCTTCCAGATATTTTACAGCAGAATAGTACAAATACAGCTTTCCATCCACTTCCAGCGCACTGCCGGAGAACACACCATTCTGATCGTATTCTTTCGTCGGGAACAATGCAATGCCCTGATGTTCCCAATGGACGAGGTCTTCACTCACCGCATGCCCCCAGTGCATGGTTCCCCACACAGGAGCATACGGGAAATGCTGATAGAACAAATGGTATTTTCCTTTGTAATATATAAATCCGTTCGGATCGTTGATCCAGTTTCCCGGAGCTTTTAAATGCAATACATTTCTCATCATATTCAAGCCATCCTTTTATTTTACTGCACCTGCTACCACTCCGCCGATGATCTGTTTCTGAAGGATAATATAAAGGACCAGAATCGGGATCACACAAAGCAGTAGTCCTGCCATAATTGTACCATAATCCGCAGAATAGGTTCCATAAAAACTGTACGTTGAAAGCGGCAGCGTCAACAGCTTCTTATCTGTCAGAACCAGCGACGGCAGCAGGAAGTCATTCCAGAAAGCCATAGAATTCAGGATGACCATCGTGGAAATAATCGGCTTAAGAAGCGGGAGTACGACCTTAAAGAAGGTCTGTGAATGTGTACATCCGTCAATGTAAGCCGCTTCTTCCAGTGCAATCGGAATATTTCCTTTGATAAATCCGTGGAACATGAATACTGACATTGCCATTGAAAATCCTGTATGCAGGAAGATCAAGGTTGCCCGGTGATTCAGAATATTCAGTGTGCCTCCGTAAATACTAACCAACGGAATCATAAGTGCCTGGAACGGAATGATCATGGAAGCCACCATCAGGGCAAATGTAATTTTTGAGATCACATTGTTATTTCGAACGATATAATACGCAAGCATTGCCGCAAACAGCGTCACAAGCAGAGTTGCCGAAACCGTCACGATCAGCGAATTCTTGAATGCGTTCAAGAAATCCATCTGTGTAAATGCTTTTACAAAATTGTCAAATGACAGGCCTTTGATTGTAAACAACCATGAAAACGGGCTCTTGATAATGTCTCTCTTCTGTTTCAGAGAGTTGATCACTACCATCAAAAACGGGAACATGTACGCTGCAAAAATAATGATAAGTCCCAGCATCGCAAGCATATCTGCTGCTTTTTTCTTATTTCCTCCAACTTTTGTCTGCTTCATTATGCTTCCACCTCCTGCTTCTTCGTCAGGTATACCTGAATTCCACTGATACAAGCCACAATCACAAATAATATCAACGCTTCCGCCTGACCTACACCAAACTGTCTTGATGTAAATGCCTTCTCATACACGTGCATTGCCGCCATCTCTGTTGTTCCGTAAGGCGCGCCTGCTGTCAATGACAGGTTCACATCGTAAACCATAAATGCACGTGATAATGTCAGGAACAGGCAAATCGTAACCGATGACATCATAAGTGGCATGATAATACTTTTTAATTTCACAAATCCGGAAGCTCCATCAATCTGTGCCGCTTCCATCACGTCCTCACTGAGTCCCATAAATCCTGCCACATAGATCAGGATCATATATCCAGAAAGCTGCCAAACAGACACCAGCACCAACGCCGCAAACGCCTTGTCCGGATCTGACAGCCATGACACCTCGAACAATTTCCATCCGGTCGTCTCCCCAATATTTACGAATACTCTGGAAAATACAAACTGCCAGATATAACCAAGTACGATACCTCCGATCAGGTTTGGCGTAAAGAATCCGGCCCGGAAGAAATTCTGACCTTTCATTCCTCTGGTCAAAAGATACGCGATTCCAAAGGCGAGTACATTTACCAGCAATACCACCACAATCACATATTTGAAGGTCAGAAGCAGGGATGTCCAGAACTGACCGTCTCTCATCACTCCTGCTAAATTCTTAAGCCCCACAAAATTTTTAACCTTTGATACACCATTCCAGTCTGTCAGCGTAAGGTAAACACCATATACAAACGGAACAATCACAACTGCCACGAAGCAAAACAGCCCCGGTAACGCAAACATACAGAAATCTTTTCCTTTATTATTTGATTCCATAACTCCATCCCTTTCTTATTCCTGTTCATCCCAGTAATCTTGAATTGACTCAATCAGTTCTTCCCTGTCACTGCGGCCCGCGAGATATTTCTGCATTGCAGATCCCAGAATAGACCAGTGATCATTCATCACCTGTTTGGACGGAGAAGCCTGAATCCTGCAGTTCACGAAATCGTCCGGATCATTGTTCATAAAATACGGGAGGAAACCATATTCATCCTCAGTTTCCGCTCCGGCTTCCTCAAGATTCGGCCAAGCCCAGTTTCCGTTGAACCAGAAAGCCGTTTTTCCGTCTGCCAGGTCAATTGCCATCTCATCGTAGTCTGCTCCCAGCGGATCACCCTTTGCCACGTTATATTTCTTCAGGACATCGAACATATCCAGTAATTCATAAACGCGATCGTAAGATTCAACTTTCAAATCTCCGTTTTTCAATTCTTCAATTATCTTCGCCGCACCCTCAGAAGTGCCGTCATAGGTCTCATATATGTACTGGAGATGGTGTGCCCCCAGTGACCAGTCTTCCTTTGCAAGGGAAACAGGCTTTTCGATTCCCGCATCCACCAGTCTGTCGAGCAATCCAACAAACTCATCCAGAGTGGTAACGGATTTCGGATCGAATTCTTCTCCCAATGCATCTTCAATCACTTTCTTATTGTAGATCAGACCTCTTCCTTCAATACAAAGTGGGAAGCTGTATACTTTTCCGTTAATCCTTGTCAAATACTCTTCCGCTTCCGCAGTCCACGGTTCTTCTGTCAGATCCGCCGCTTTCTCCTCAGCAAGCGCAATCACATCTGTGGTATCCAGGATCGCCAGTGTAGGCGGATTTCCTGAGTTATAAAGGCTGACCATCTTCGTATAGGGTGAATCTCCGTCCGTTACCGGCATAACCTCCACATGAACTCCGGATTTCTCTTCAAAAGCCGCTCCCATCTTCTCCAGTGCTACCTGAATCTCCGCTTTCGTATTCAAAAGCGTGATCTCAGTACCCTCAAAAGAGGAGAAAAGGAGGAGGTTATGGGAACCAAGAAAAACGTAGCCTTCAGTGACATTGCGGAATATACCCATTTTTCCAAAACAACGATTTCCCGTTATTTCAATAATCCGGATTCGCTCACTCTGGAAAATCAGCAGATTATCGCCGATGCGCTGGAGAAACTGAATTATAAAGAGAATAAAGTAGCCCGAATTCTCGCGAACGGCAAGACAGAATTCATCGGCGTGATCGTACCGGATCTATACCACCACTATTATTCTGAAATGTTGAATCAGATACTCGCTTCATACGAAAAGTTCGGTTACAAATTCCTTGTGTTTATCAGGAACGAACACGAAGAGACAGAACGCTGCTATATTCAGGAACTGATGGCATACAAGATCGAAGGTCTGATTATCATGAGCCATACTATTCCCTCACGGGAACTTGCTTCTCTTCAGATTCCTGTTGTAACCATCGAGAGAGAGGATGAGTTTGTCTCAAGTGTAAACACCGACAACTACATGGGTGGCTATCAGGCCACCAGCCTGCTTGCCTGGCACAAATGTGACATACTGATCCACATCAATTCCCCAACTGCAAAGTCCGTTCCGTCCTACGGGCGACTACAGGGATTTCTGGATCTATGCGAAGAGAGACAGTTGAATTACAAGACATATGTCCGGGAAATGGGACACAGCTTCGAAAGTACTTACGATGTACTGTTTTCGATTGTCGAAGAACTTGAGCAAGAGTACCAGGGCATGAAAAAAGGTATCTTTATTTCAAATGATACCCATACAAATGTACTTCTGAATATTCTGTTCCGGAAATACGGATTCTTGCCGGATGACTATCTGATCATCGGTTTTGACAATTCTCCGATTTCAAGAGAAGCTGTCATGCCAATCAGTACCATCGGCCAGCAGATCAACACCATCGCAGGTGAGGCTGTCAGCCTTTTAGTCGATCAGATGACTGAACGTAAAAAACGCCGTCCACACCTGCAGGAAAAACCGGTTCATAAGATTATTACACCGATTCTTTTGCGTCGCGAAACTACGGAAAAAGAGTCCGGCTACGCTGAGGCTTTTTGATCTGTGCAATCGGAGAAAGAGCAAGTTATAGAGTGACTAGAGGGGATGAGTTCGCAGTCCCCCTCTATATCATCTCTTTCAACATTTTTATCTCATCCCTATGTCCTGCATCATCCAGCGGTGTCTCCAGATAGAAAGGCAAATCTTTCAGTGCCGGATGTCTCAGTACATTCAACAAAGGTTCCAGTCCAATCTCACCGTTCCCGATCGTTGCATGCCGATCCTTATGCGATTCAAACGGCGTCATACTGTCATTAAGATGAATCGCCCGCAGCAGATCCAGCCCCAGAACTTTATCGAATTCTTCCAGCACACCGTCCAGATTCTTCACGATATCATATCCTGCCGCAAATACATGGCAGGTATCCAGACAGATTCCGATCCGTTCCGGATGATCCACCCCATCTCTGATTGCTTTCAGATGTTCAAATCGATCGCCTATTTCTGTCCCCT
Organism: Bariatricus sp. HCP28S3_D3; assembly: GCF_052065755.1. Lineage (NCBI taxonomy): Bacteria > Bacillati > Bacillota > Clostridia > Lachnospirales > Lachnospiraceae > Bariatricus > Bariatricus sp. HCP28S3_D3. The sequence goes on from NZ_JBQHTK010000012.1 coordinate 41,838, forward strand.
TTCCGGTCATCGTCTCCAGAAGCACTGTAATCTTCTCTTTCCCGGTAATCGCCTGATTCATCCCTGCGATAATATTTTGAATACCGGCCTCCACTCCGATCCCGGTATGGCTTCCCGGATGGAATACCATATTCTCGATTCCAAGTGCATCCATTCTGGCAACATCCTCGCGGATCACGGTGCATGCGAATTCATAAACCTCCGGCTTTGGGCTGGCAAGATTCATCGTATACGGAGCATGTGCAAGAACAGGTCCAAAGTTATTCTCTCTTCGGATTCGTTGAAATTCTGATACTTCTTTCTCCGACGGCACTTTAAAATTCGATCCCCTCGGATTCCGGCTGAAAATCTGCATGGTGTTTGCTTCCATTTTCACTACATTTTTTGCCGTCTTCTCCAGTCCTCCGGCAATGGACATATGCGTTCCTATAATCATCTTTTTTCTCTCTTTCCTGCATATGGTTTTGTATTTCATTCATTCAGTATTTCTATCTTACAGTCCAGTTATTTTCGAGACACTATATTAATATTATACCAAATGTTCTGTCTACTGCCTATAACGGTTTCATCCAATTATTAAAATCGATGTTTTACATTATACAAAAATGCCCTTATCCAAGCAAACATACGCATACTTGAATAAAGGCATTCTCACAGTTCAATTAAAACTCTCTTTTAAACTCCGCCTAAGCTTCTTCCACTGTTTCCTCTTCTGTATCATCAACTGCCGCATTGTGTGCTTCCAGAACGGTGACCACTGTCATCTCCAGATCCGTCATCAGATCAATATCTTTATTCGATGCAATCGGCAGATCTTTCACTTTCACAGACTCACCCGGTTTCATATTTGCCACGTCAATCTCGACCTTCTCAACAAGTGCTTCCGGAACTGCCTTATATGCGATTTCAGTCAATACCGGTTCCAGCACACCTTCCATGACCATCTCGTGGTTCAACAGAACAACTTCTGCAACCGAATGAACTTTCTCTCCACTTACCAATGCCTGAAAATCCACTTCATCCACCTGTTTCTTCAAGGTGTTGTAATCTACTTCTTTGATCAGTACATGCATCTTCTGTCCATCCACATCCAGGACGATCTGGCTTCCTTTGTTTTTCGTCTTAAGGAGCTTATCTACCTCTGCTTTCTCCATTTTGACCGGTATAGATCCTTCAATTTCTTTTCCAAAAATGTTTCCGGTAACAAATCCTTCCCGTCTAAGCTTTTTTGCTTTCGTTTCCATGTCTCTTTTTTCAGCTTTCAAAGTATTCATTTATCTTTTCCTCCTACAGAACTGATTGCTTAGCGGCCTTTCTTCATACTCTCTTACAAATACAGGTCAGTTAAGTATTTCCTTGTTGCACGTGTATTATAACACGCATTCATCAGAAAAGATGCATAAATATCGATTTATTTTGCATGTTTTTCTCGCGTTTTTGCACAATTTTACTGTCTTTTTTCTGCTCAAAAAGAGCTTCTTTTAATCCTTCCCAGTCATTCATACCGGTCTCATAATGGATATTCTGCGATACGTCCCCCATAACCATGAAGTAACAATCTGTCAGGATCTGTTTCAGTACATAATAGATCATTTTACCGAAGTCCTGTGCCGATTCCATCCCTACCAGCGTATATATTAACAGCTTATACTGTTAATTCTGTACTTTTACACTCATTACCTTACATTTCTTCTTAGCTCATATTCAGCGACTTACCAAATCGTCTGGGTCTGGTAAATAAATTCACTTCACCCCATTTGCACAACAGGTCCCGAATCATCGCCGTTTTATCAACATAGTAGAACCCTTCTGTCCGGATTTTTTCAAAGCTTTCTATCCCGACCGGAAGCTTCAAAAGTCCTCTGTCCGTCATCAGTCCGCTCCTTTCCCTAAACTACACTTCATTCACTGTTATCTTATTGTAACAATAGCTGACGCGGTCTTCAAGAGGACACTTGATTCCCGCTTTTCTTCCTGCCTTTCTTCGCCGGATTATCCATCATCATCAAGTGTAGTCTGCACGAAACAAACGGATTCTATTCGGCTAGATCAGAGTATTTCTACCGTCCCAGTATTCCTTTGCATTAGCATTATGCAAGTCGTGGTCAGGGCGTTCTTTACGTCAGTAACCTCACGTCGATATTTCCATTCTCTTTACTCCGCCATTCTCAATATGGATCCGATAATCGCAAATCTTAAGTGCCGCCTTCCTGTGCGTCACGATCAAACAGGTCTTCTCCTTCAGCGACGCAATATTCCCAAGCAGCTTTGCCTCCGTCTCTTCGTCCAGTGCACTGGTGCTTTCATCCAGTAACAGGATCGGTGCACGGCTAAGCAAAGCCCTCGCCACGGCTACACGCTGAGCCTGACCTTCCGACAATCCGATTCCCCGTTCTCCAATGACCGTATCCAGTCCGGCATCACTTTTCACAATCAACCGTTCGATACAGGCCGCTTTTGCTGCCTGCAGGATCTCTTCATCGGTGGCGTCATCCGTAAACATGGTAAAATTCTCCCGAAGTGTACCGGAAAATAGTGTATTTCCCTGAGGAACATAAGCAAAGAGCGATCTCATCCTGCGGGACGGCATCTCCTCTGTCCCATTATCAAAGCAGAAGCCCAACTGCCCACTACTTGGCTGATAAATTCCCAAAAGGAGCTGAAACAGTGTGCTCTTGCCTCCACCCGAAATACCTGTCACAGCAACAAAATCGCCTTTTCCGATGCGGATATTCACCTGTTCCAGCACAGGCTGCCTGTCTTTTCCATAGGAGAAGCACAGATTATGCATCTGTATTGCCGAAAAATCTTTGTAAAGTTCTCTTCCGTCTGCACAAACACCATTCTCCTCTTCCGGAAGATCCAGGATCTCTTTCAATCGCTCCGCGGAACTGATGGTTCCATAGACCTGACCGGCTACTCCTGCGGCACTTGCGATCGGCTTTTGAATCTGCCCCACCAGCTGGATGATCGCCGCCAGCATTCCGTATGTCAGATTTCCCCTGTAAATGCCAAAGCCGCCCCAGAGCATACAAAACAGCCACCCAAACTGGAAAATCAGATTGATACTGTTGTTCATATACACAGAAAAAGCGCCCTTTCGCATCTGTGCTTCCTGAAAATGCTGCTGCCGTACATCCATCTGGTACTCTATCCGCTTTTCAGAGCCACTCGCCTTGATCAGTCGCAGATTCTCCAAAGTTTCCTGTAGCATCGCATGCAGCTGTCCTTCTTTTTCCTGTACTTCTTTATGCCTTTGCTTCATGGGTTTCCTGAACAGGATCAATAGCAGAAGTCCCAGCATTCCTCCCAGAACCAGCACCACCACAAATCTCCAGTCCATGGCGATCAAAATAGCCGCGGCTCCGAGAAAGCTCACGCCCATGCCGACCACCCCCGGCACGATCTCCACGATGCCGTTTTTGACAACATTTACATCCGAGAACATGCGATTGACCAATTCCCCACTGTGGTAGCCATTCAATCCCGCATACTGTTTCCCCAACAGGCTCTTCAGAATCATAGACCGCATTTCTTTTAAAAGAAGCGCATTCGTCTTCGTATTCAGCAGTCCCAAGCCTAAGGAAAGGCACCGGATCATCATGGCGTATCTTTATGTTTGAACAAGAGTTTGACATCCTTCTTATCGTCTGTTAGAGTAAATTTAAAATAAGACGTAGCTATTCGTACGGCGGTTCGAATTGCTGCAAGAAAGCTTTTAGGAAACGGAGCACATACAATGAAATTCATGAATGCTTTTTCTTTCAGATTATGGATACTGGTCTTTCTTTTGTTAGGAATCATAATTGCCTATCTGTTGACCTCCTATGCAAACCGCATCACTTATATGGCAGAAGCTTTTACCGAAAGCAGCGAGCCGCTTGCCAATCCTTACCAGGGCTTTTACCACATCATCGGCTATACCTTGTCCGATGAATATACATCTGCAAATGCTTCTTATCAGACGGATTCTTACACAGCTTCTCTGGCGCTGCTGGAAATCAATCTGAAAAATTACCGTAAAACCGAAATAAGCGAAACCGGACTCACACAATTCAATGACATTCTGGAAGCCTGGTCACAAGCCCCTTCCAATCCAAAACTGATCCTCCGTTTTCTTTATGACTGGGATGGCATCGCAGCGGTTACCGAACCGGATTCACTGGATCGGATTCTGACACATATGGATCAGATCAGTCCACTGGTCAATCAGCATCAGGATCTGATTTACATCATACAAGGGATATTCATAGGAAACTGGGGTGAAATGCATCATTCGCGTTTTATGGATGGCGCTTCCGTAGGCACGCTCATCCGCCACTTAAATGCTGTCATCGCACCTTCCATCTACCTTTCCGTCCGCACGCCCGCGCAGTGGAGAATGATCAACGATGTGTATGATGTCCCCTCGAACTTCCCGGCATTTGGAACAGATGATTCTCTGATGGGAAGACTTGGTCTTTTCAATGACGGGATGCTTGGTTCCGAATCTGACCTTGGCACATACGGATCGACCGCAAGACGCGATGCCGGTTCTCCGGCTTACCAGGGCACACGAACAGAAGAACTGGAATTCCAGAATCGCTTATGCCGGTATGTGCCAAACGGCGGCGAAGTCATTTACCAAAGCACACTGAGCACTCTGAACACCTCCGTATCCGCACTTCAGACCATGCATGTCTCTTACCTGAATGCCGATTACGACAGCCGCGTTCTGGATAAATGGAGAAATACTCTCTGGACCGGAAAGGATGCTTTTCGTGGATGTGACGGATACCGCTATGTACAGGAACATCTCGGATATCGCTACCTGATCCAATCCTGCAAGCTCAGGAAATCCGGAGTACTAAGACAGAATTTATCCCTCACGCTGACCCTGCAGAACGTCGGATTTGCCAACACACTGAAACCATTTCTAACTTCGATTGTACTAAAAAATGCAGAAACCGGAGAATGTATCAGCGTTCCATTCGGTGCAGATCTTCGAAAGCTCTGCAGCGGGCAAAAAAAATCTTTCACAGTGAAACTTCCTGTGAAAGATCTGAAACACGGCAGATATCAAATTTATTTTTCTGTAACAGATGAAACAAGCGGGGAAATGATTCTGCTGGGGAATAAGAATGAAGCTACAGATGATGGGTATCTGTTAGGGCAGTTGGAGAAGTAAGGCATTTCACCAACTGCCCTCGCTTCCTCCGCTTCTGCCTTCAGTGGAAGCAAGCGAAAATCTGCCGATTGCCGAAATTCACTGATTAGCAAAATAATTAATACTCCCTGGTACTCTTATTTACGAACGGTCTATATTCCTCCGCAATCTTTATTCCTTTAATGAACTCACATGCTTGTTCATAATAATAATTTACTGCTGTCTGAAATACATTTTCTCTTTTTCCCGCAAGAATATCTTCGCTAAACGCAATCTCCTGATGATATGGCACCTGCTTGCCTGCAAATACTATATAATTCTTCTGATTTTCCAAATCAACTACTAATTGAGGTGTATCACCAATCGTAAGAATATTTCCATCTCTCTTAACGTTAATTTTATTCACATTACCACCTTACCAATACTTCTCTTTTTTCCAGATTTTCTTTCCTTGCTGAAATAATTTCAAATACTCTACTTTTTGAACAATCGTCTGTGCAATCTTTTCTGCTCTGTCTGACGGCATATTAGTATATTTTTCCAACAACTCACAAACTTCCACAGAAAAGCCATCCAACATATCTAAATCAATAAGCTTCTTATTTTCTACATATCGAAGCAGATCAACTTCTTTCTGACAAAAAGATGTCACTCTGATATTCAACAAATTATCTTTTGTAGGAATAATATCATTATTGTAAAACAAGGCATTTCCAGTGTCAAATATAGGTGCCATTGCAACAAGCTTTCTCTCTCTTGAATCATACAAAAATCCAAAATTATTAAAATGTCTGTCTGTATTCGTCAAGATAAAGTCTATAAGAATCGTATATTCCAATTGTTCACGTACTACCTTCTCGTCCATTCCCATCTTAACTGCCTGATGAATCATAGCTTCATATGAAGACATTTCATTCGGTATCTTATAATTTCTAACTAACTGATACGCTGACACGAATTCCAACTTTGAAGATGTAAACAACGGACTCAACGAACAGGAAATCTCCTGCTCATCGATTTTTGCTGTTTCAATCTGATAAGGCACATAATTCTTCCATCCTAATCGTTCATGCAAATGACTGGCAATCAGTTCATTCACAGATTGCTGTCCATAATCATTGGCATTTATTTTTATTAAATATCTGATACCATCTCTAATAACCCATTTCTTTTTCATTTCCCCTGTAACCGATGAGGACGGAGAAAATCTTGAAATCTCAGCATCAACATCGATTTTCTCAGAATCCGTCAGAAGCGAACCAAGGTCGTCTGAAAATGTATTATCATAAAAATTCAATTTTTTCCAGTAAAGCTCTTTTCCCAGAGGCTGCATCCAATAATGATCCGTAAGACTAAGCCCATAACCAGATAACATCAAAGCCAGACTGGATTGTTCCTTCAGATAATTCAACACCTGTTGAATCCCTCTTCTGGAATCTGGAATTGCCCTTGATCTCCACCAGGTTACAATACTATTGTGATTATCCGCACTGCACCCAACAGGTAATTCTTCCGGTAAATAGATTGCCAGTACCTGCTCTATTTCTCCCGAATTCAAATTAATTCGTACCATGCCCACATCCAAATCTTTATGCTTTAACACAAAAAGATTGTTTGGAATAATATCGGAATTGATAACAATCACCTTCCTTCCTCTACTATGACGAATGCATCGGAATCCATTCTTATCCACACACTCAACCATTCAGCTATGCATTACCATTATATCAGAATAAATGCCCAAGTCCAAGAGTATGGTGAGAATTGACACTTTACTTCATTACTACTCTTCGTATGATGTAAGGCGTTTCACCAACGTCCCTCGCTCCCCCGCTTTCTTCATAATCGCAGAAATGGGTGCACGATTCAGTTTCTTATTATTTCTCAGGAAACGCACCAGTGTAGCAACCCACAGAACCGGCCAGAAGACTGCTATTCTCCCCGCCTTTGGGAAATTAATATGCATCTGATGATGGAATTCTCTCACATAAGCCGCCAGCGAATTTCCTTCCATGCCTACCATACGTTCTGCTTCACTGTAGCCGAATTCTCCTGCATCCAAGATGTCTCTCAGCAATGCGTCCGTCACGTCCTGCTCTGCCGGATGCTCCGCCGGAACCGGACTCTTCTTTGGATTCAATCCAAGATATCTCACGCATATAGCCGTTATCGCTTTTGCAAATTCTGCCGTACCGCTCTCGCAGGCCATTTCCCAGAAATCTCTCCGCGCTTTTTCCTCATCACAGTTTTCCCACAAGACAACCCAGTCACAGAGATTGCGAAGCCCAAATCCACTCCCGACAAAATGCTGCAGCATATGGATCAGCAGATAAAATCCCTGCCATGCCGTCTCATATGCATACATCTGTAATCCCTGCCATTCTACAAGGTGGACGTGCTGAACACTTTCTTTCTGACACCTTTCCAGATATTGATTCAAATGCTTTTCCTTAAAAGCTTCCGCCCACGTTGTGTGAAGCTCTACCACTTCATTCTTCCCGGAAACCAGAACGATATGATGGTTCGCATGCCATTTGCCGAAAGATGCGAAACCATTGTCTTTCAGAATCCGGACTGCCTTCCCGACATCATTTGCACTTGCTATAAACAGATCCAGATCGGTTGTCTTCCGGTATTCCGGAACCGGGTAAAATCTTGCAACCGCACTGCCTTTCATTGTGACAGCAATAATTCCCGCTTTCTCCAAAAGCGCGGTGAGTCTGGAATTCAATACCTGTAATTGAATTCCTTTGTGCACAGTTTTCGCTGTTTTAAACTGCACAGCAAACCTCGGTTCTTCCGGAATCCTGTCCATCTCCAATACATTCTCAAGCAGTGACAGCACTTCATGACGGTCTGCATAAGCCACAAGTTGCTGCCATTATCAATTCTTGTGTAAATCCTCTCCTGGAGAAGATATAGTAATGAAATGTTCCATTCTTGCGAAATACCGAAGCATATCTGCGAATCAGTTCCAATTCCCCGATTCCAATTTTCTCATTTCGATACTTGCAGGAACCTATCAGATACTCATTTCCTTCCACCGGCGTTCCAACAATATCGATTTGAATTTCTTTTCTGGTTTTTGCATCTGTTCCCCACCACTGTCCAACATTGCTTAACAAAACAGGAAGATTGGATGCATAGCGAAGCAGATATTCTCGACACATTTTTTCAAAGACCAGCCCCATATAATCCGGATAATACCGTTTTACCGCCTGCTCATAAACCTGCTGCATACGTCCTGCACTGATTAGAGACATATTCCTCGGAACAAAACGGTACCAGAAACGGAAGAAATTATCATCAATGCCATAAACTGTTTTCTTTCCAGTCTTTTCTGTAATAGGAGTTTCTTTCTTCAAAATGCCCAAATCCAACAATACCTTCAAATATTTTGCACACACACCGGATTCAAGTCCTACTTTTGTAGAAATTTCATTTGAACGACTGGCACCGCCAGCAATAGCAGCAATGACTGAATTATAGATTGCCGGCTCCCGCAACTCTTGTTTTAATAAATTTTCCGGCTCTTCAAACAGATAACTGGAGATATTGAACAAATTTTCCAATAGTGCTTCATCTAAATTTTTTTCTACATCAAGCTTGTTGATATAGTGAGGAATACCACCGGTCACACCATATAAAAGTGCCTGATCCTCTGTCGACAGATCCGGATAAAATGCTGTAATCTCACGGTAAGGCAGTGCCTGTATCTTAAACTGTGCCGTTTGGTGTCCGTAAAGAGGACTTTCATACCCCAGCACCCGATACTCCATAAAACTCTTGGATGAACCACACAGAATCAAATATAACTGTCCGTCCTGCCACTGATGGTCAATAATATGCTGAAGGCGTGATGAAAATGATTTCTCAGCCTTTGCCAAATATGGGTACTCATCAATAACAAACACCATACGTTTATGCGATGACATTGTTGTGATTTCTTCCAAGGCATCCTCATAACAATACCGTTCTTTTCCATCGGATGGGTATAGCTGTCTTTTTACGGTAATGCCGCTGACTTTATAATCACGGATGCTATAGGCACGGTTCTCTTCGAAAGTCCCTTTTACTTCAAGAACCAGGCTTTTTACAAGTTCCTTCATGCCTTTCATCATGATCACGAACTCATAACCACATTTGTCCATGTATCGGATATTTTCTTTGCTGAAATATCCTCTGTCAAGTATGAATCCGACATGTTTGTAGCCGTATCCGTTTGCTTTTTCCAGCATCAGCTGAAGCTGTGAGATATCGACGATGCTTCCGGGATATTCCTCATAAAAAAGCGGCTCTGAATTATTGTGGTCATAAGCAATAGAATAGTTGAGCACCGGCAGACCCTTGTCATCTTTTGCATGGCCGTATTCTACAAAATCGATGTCTCCGGCCTGGCAATTCTTATTGGTTGAATCATAGGAAATATAGATCTTTTCTCTGTGATCACGGGACTGGTTCCACTCGTTTTGAAAAGCGATACTCTGGTCTCTTGTGATACTGTTAATAAAATCAGAGACCTTTGAATCGCTGTATATTTTCATTCCTTTTGTAAAAAGAGGATGATTATACGCGTAATCCGGATAATACTGTCCGGCATTATTTTCTGCTATGATCGAATAGGCAATCAGATCCAGAAACAAACCGCTGTCACGGCCGATCAGTCTGCCGATGATCTCATCCAGATAATATTCAGCAATGATACGACGCAGTACAAGGAATGCCCCGATCCGAAGGCAGCCACTGCGGCAGGCAGTATCTTTTATTTCCGGAAGCTCCGTGTCCGGAAAATATTTCAGGAAATTTGTATTCGGATACATCATATCCGAATTACCATCCGTGCATTTACCTATGGTTGTGTTGATCGGCACTGTGTATTTTTTGCCAGGGTCGTATCTTCGGCCATAGGAATAGTAAATATAAGTAACACCCTTGATTGTTTTTCTTGAAATTCCGGACGTGGAATCCGGTATTTTTACCTTGTAATCCAGTTACATACGCCCTCCTATAGAGAGTTAATTAACTCTCTATAACAATAGCACATTTACCTGGGAAATGTAAGAAATACAGCCAGTTTTTAGCTTAAAATCAAGGTTTTTGAAAATTTCTAACCCTGTTCTCAGAAACGAGAGTTAATTATCAAGGAAGTTCAGATTCAAGCAATATATAATATTAGTAACAGTTCAGCCATGAGAGAGAGCCTTAGCTACATATGCAGCGAGAAAGACTGCGAAGCAGTCGGCTCGAGCTTTATGGCTGAACTGTTACTAATATTATCTTTTTTATTTAATCTATTCTTGACAATCCTTTTACATGTCTTTATACTGAATCTTGTAAATTGATCCGGGGAGCTTGTGCGCCAGGCTGAGAGGAAGTTCAGAACTTCGACCCGCATACCTGATTTGGATAATGCCAACGTAGGAACAAACGCAAAAGAGCTAAGATCGCGGGAGAAGCCTATGGCATCTCCCGTTTTTTCATGCAATCATTCAAACCGGCAATTTACATTTTACAAATATATACAGGGAACAATTGAGATTGAACCGGCATTATGAGTTCATGAAGGGGTGCACCACCACGGGTACATTTCTTTGTGGACTTCTTTTTTTGCAGAATTGACCTTGATTGTTCAGAAAGGAGGATTGCATTCATGATTCAGATCACAGTCAACGGTTCTAAAGTAGAACTCGAAAATCCGGTCACGGTCACGGAATTCTTAACATCGCGCAATTACACGCTGACCCGGATCGCAGTGGAATTAAACGGCGCTATTCTTCCTAAATCCGCCTATTCTGCCACAACACTTACGGAAGCGGATACCATGGAAGTTGTAACTTTTGTAGGAGGAGGCTAGATCATTATGAGAGACACGATTATATCGAAAGAAGACATCCATGAGGCTTTAGTAATACGCCATTCTGAAGAAGTGCAGAAGCGCCTTGAGGCGGGCCGCGTTGCCATCGCAGGGCTCGGCGGTCTGGGTTCCAATGTGGCATTTGCCCTGACGCGTATCGGTGTCGGGCATCTTCATCTCGTCGATTTTGACGTTGTGGACCTGACCAACTTAAACCGACAGCAATATTTTCTGGAGCATGTCGGAATGCCGAAAACAGAGGCTTTGAAATCCGAGCTTCTGCGCATCAATCCTTATCTTGATATCGTAACCGATCAGGTACGTGTGACCGAAGAAAATATTGAGATGCTTTTTAATAATGAAGACATTATCTGCGAAGCATTTGATGTGCCGGAATGCAAGGCCATGCTGGTAAATGGCGTTCTGGAGCATTTTCCGGAGAAAAAACTGGTATCGGCTTCCGGAATGGCGGGGTTTGAGAGCAGTAATCTGATCCATACCCGGCGGGTCCTGCCGAACTTCTATCTCTGCGGAGATGAGGTCACCGAGCCTGCCTACGCGAGGGGGTTAATGGCTCCCCGGGTTGCAATCTGCGCGGCCCATGAAGCAAATATGATCACGCGCCTGTTACTTGGCGAAGAATGTGTATAAGAAGAATCGAAACAGAAAGAAGGAAACCTTATGAGTAAGACAAATGACAAATTTATCCTCGGAGGACATGAATTCACCTCCCGTTTTATCCTCGGCTCCGGCAAATTTTCGCTGGACCTTGTAAAAGCATGTATCGAGAAGGCGGATGCTCAGATCATTACGCTTGCGCTGCGCCGTGCAAATGAGGGCGGTCTCGCCAATATTCTGGACTATATCCCGGATACCGTTACCCTCCTTCCGAACACCTCCGGCGCCAGAACTGCGGACGAAGCAGTCCGGATCGCCCGCCTTTCCCGCGAAGTGTGCGGAAGTGATTTTGTTAAAATTGAAGTGGTACATGACTCCAAATATCTGCTGCCGGACAATTATGAGACTATCAAGGCGACAGAGATTCTCGCAAAAGAAGGTTTTGTCGTAATGCCGTATATGTATCCGGATCTGAATGCCGCACGTGATCTTGCAAATGCAGGTGCTGCCTGTATCATGCCGCTTGGTTCTCCGATCGGTTCCAACAAAGGTCTTTGCACCAAAGAATTTATCCAGATCCTGATCAACGAGATCGATCTTCCGATCATTGTCGATGCCGGAATCGGCCGTCCCTCTCAGGCCTGTGAGGCGATGGAAATGGGTGCTGCAGCCGTCATGGCAAATACCGCGATCGCTACTGCAGGGGATGTACCAGCCATGGCTGAGGCCTTCAAGAAGGCAATCGAAGCGGGCCGAAGCGCTTATCTTTCCGGCATGGGAAGAACACTCGACAAAGGTGCCAGCGCATCTTCACCGCTGACCGGTTATCTTCAGGATTAGGAGGTGCGATTTATGAGTCAGGATACCATAACAGAGAATTCTTCCAAAGAGCACTGGAACGAGAGTATCGTAAATGAAGTGATTCTGGAGGATTTAAAGCAAAACCGAATCGACCACATGACGTATCTGCCGGGAATGGAGGATCCGCATTCCGATATCATGGACAAAGTCATTGATGCCATGAACCATTATGATTACGAGAAATATACCGAAGCTGACGTGCGCCACGCACTTGCCCACGACAACCGTACTCCGGAGGATTTCGCAGCGCTTCTTTCTCCTGCCGCCCTCCCGCTCCTTGAGGAGATCGCGCAGGAGGCACGACGGGAGACACGGAAGCATTTCGGCAACAGTGTTTACATGTTCACACCGCTCTATATTGCCAATTACTGTGAAAATTATTGTATTTACTGCGGTTTTAATTGCCATAACAAGATCAATCGTGCTATGCTTAACCCGGAACAGATTGAAAAAGAGATGCAGGCCATCGCTGAAACCGGACTTCAGGAGATTCTGATCCTGACCGGTGAAAGCCGTGCCAAATCCGACGTGAAATACATTGGAGAGGCTTGTAAGATCGCCCGGAAATATTTCCGGGTTATCGGCCTTGAGGTGTATCCGATGAACTCGGACGAATATGCTTATCTCCACGAATGCGGAGCCGACTACGTAACCGTTTTCCAGGAGACCTATAACTCCGATAAATATGAGACGCTGCATCTGGCGGGACACAAACGTATTTTCCCGTATCGTCTGAACGCACAGGAACGTGCTCTGATGGGCGGAATGCGTGGTGTCGGCTTCGGTGCTCTTCTGGGACTGGATGACTTCCGCAAGGATGCATTTGCCACAGGCTATCACGCCTACCTGCTTCAGCGGAAATACCCCCACGCCGAGATTGCATTTTCCTGCCCCCGGCTTCGCCCGATCATCAACAATGACCGGATCAATCCGATGGATGTTCACGAGCCTCAGCTTCTTCAGGTTGTGTGCGCTTACCGTTTGTTCATGCCATTTGCAAGCATCACAGTCTCCACCCGCGAATGCGCAAGAGTGCGTGATAATATGGTAAATATTGCCGCAACGAAGATCTCCGCCGGCGTCAGCACCGGTATCGGGGAACACGCGGATGATATTGAAGAAAAGGGAGATGACCAGTTCGAAATCTCCGATGACCGTTCTGTCAAAGAAGTTTATGACGCGCTTCTGGCGCATGATCTTCAGCCCGTTATGAATGATTATATTTATGTATAGCAATGCATCTGACTCTCCTGGTACGGCGTTTTGCAGGCGCCACACCGGCACCGCCATTTGCAGATTGCCGTACCAGGAAAGGATGATTGATATATGAATGATACGAATAACGATTGCGAACATAATCCATTTCAGAATGTGATCGCCGTTACCAACCGGCACTTAAGTAAACGACCCTTTTTAGAGCAGATCGAGAGGATCTGCAAATGCCATCCGGAGGCAATCATGCTGCGCGAAAAAGATCTTTCGGCAGACGAGTATAAAAAACTTGCCGCACAGGTCCTGGAAATATGCAGGACTTACGATATTCCCTGCATTTTGCATACCTATGTCCAGGTTGCGAAAGAACTTGGAACGGGGAACATCCATCTGCCGCTTGAACGTTTTCGCAAATATGATGCCGAGATAAAAGAAGGGACTCTGCCGTATACATTCTACGAACCTTTCGTAAGTATTGGCACTTCCGTTCATTCGGTAGGTGAAGCAAAAACAGCGGAACGGCTGGGGGCCTCTTATATTACTGCAGGTCATATTTATGCCACCGACTGCAAAAAGGATCTGCCGCCGAGAGGGACGGAGTTTCTTCGCAGTATCTGTCAGGCTGTGAATATTCCGGTCTACGCTATCGGGGGAATTAACCCGGGAACCGGTCAGATTGAAGAAGTGATGAAGTGTGGGGCAATCGGAGGCTGTATTATGTCGGGGATGATGGAAATATAACTTCCATTCTTCCCTTTCAGGATTTCCAATTTTACAGGAATCACATCCTTCAGCATTTCTACATGGGATATGATTCCGACCAGGCCGTTGGCCTTTTGTATTCCCTGAAGGACTTCCAATGCATCGTAAACGGAATGTTGATCCAGTGTTCCGAAGCCTTCATCGACAAACATGGCGCCAAGGCGCATGCCGTTCCCCTGGGTCTGCACGATGGTCGAAAGGCCAATTGCAAGGCTGAGTGCGACAAGGAATTTTTCTCCTCCGGACAGGGTCGTCACGCTTCTTCTTTCTCCGCTTAATGCATCCAGTACTTCCAGTTCCAGACCGCCTTTATGGCTGGTTCCTGCGATTTCATTCGTCCGATAGAGGCGGTAGCGCCCGCCATGCACCTGTTTTAAGAGGCGATTGGCCTCTACGGTGACCGAGGAAAGCATCACGCCAAGTACATATCTTTGAAGGCTGATCCCGGATCTTCCTCTGAGTCGTCCTGCAAATTCCAGATTCGCGTCGACACGGATGCGTTCTGTCTCATATTTTGCTTTCCGTTTGGCAAGGGAGTCTTCTATTCGTTTTATGCGCTGAACCTCCTGCTGTGCCAGAATCAATTCTTTGGATCTGTTTTTCTGCTCAGTCTCAGCAATCTGCAGTTCGTATTCCATCTCTTTCAGCTTCGGCCGGATCTTTCCTTCCAGTTTTTCCTGTTGTTTTTGCTCTTCAGTTCTCACATTTTCCAAAGTAGTCCGATAGGAAATCAATGTCTCCCAGCAAGTGTTCTTTTCCTTTGTCTGCATCAGGCTGCGAATAAATTCTTCCTCATCTGCAAATCCATGCTCTGATAATGCCTGCTTCCATATCGTTTGCTGTTCTTCAAATCGCAGTTTTCCCTCTTTGGATGCTTCTTGCGCTTTCGCGAGCTGCACGTTCGCCGCAGTCACTTCTCCCTGAACTGCTGTCAGCAACTGCTGGATCTGTTTCTCTTCTTCCCGGAAAGAAAGAATCCATGTTTCTGATGTTTTACGCTCCTTCAAAAGCTGCATCGCATTTTCGATACCGCTAATTTTCTGCCCCAGAAGTTCTTCATAGGCAGTTTGAAGGGCAATCATATTCTGCTCAGCTTTTCCGGCCTCCTGCTGTAAATTCTGGTATACCGCTTCCGCGTTCCTGCGAAGTTCTGCATTCCTGCTGACTGCTTTGGTGCATGCGTTGAGCTTTTTATTCAGGGTATCCAATTCCTTTTCTGTCACCTTCTTCTGGCTCAGTCTCGCCGGCTTCGGATGTTCCCTGCTTCCGCACACCGGGCAGGGCTCTCCAGGTATCAGCTTCTCAGCCAGCGTACCACTGATTCCGTCCAGATACTGTTTCTGAGCAGCGGTATATGCATCCATACACTTTTGCTGACTTTCCATCGCTTCCATCCAAACAACATTGGCCTGTTCAAAAGACTGTTTCTTGTCCGCAAGCTTTTTCTTCAGCAGGTTCCATTCTTTTTCAGCGTTTTCTGCCATGCCTTTCTTCTGTTCCAAAGATTCATACAGACCCTCTGCACGCTCCAACAATGCAAGACGTTTGGTTTCCCGATCGTATGTCACCCGCATTTCTTCATGCTTATTCTGCTTGTTCTGTATTCCCTGCAGTCTGCATTCAGCCGCAATTTTTTCTTCTTCTGCGGACTTCTGGGCATTCTTTCGCCGGGCATATTCCTCTTTGGCTCTGACCGTCTCTGCATATAAAGGCTGGATCTGATCCGCTATATCCGATTTGGCAAGCCTTTGCGCGGTCGCTTCCATCTTTCCCGCTTTTGCTTTCAGCTGCTCCATTTTTATCTGCCATTTTTCCAGAACTTCAAATTCCGCATTCAGTAGTACTGCCTGCTCATAACGCCTTTTCTTTTCTGCCATTTCTTTTTCCACACGTTCGGCAAGACTTTGCAGACGGATCAGTTCCTGCTCTTTTTGGGCTGTCAGGATCTGCAGTTCTTCCACATTTTCACAGGAATAGTCTTTCAGGCGGCTTTGGATATCTGCTCTTTCCCGGATGAGCTTTTGGTCTTCTTCCGTAATTCTCCGATAAATCTCCTCCGCGATCTTTTGCCATTTGTCCGCCCCAAACAGACTGACGAGGATGCTTTCTTTTTCTGCCGAATCCGAAACCAGAAATCGCTCAAACTGTCCCTGCGGAAGGATCACGACCTGTCGGAACTGCTCATCGTTTAAGCCGATGATTTCTTCTGCCTTGGCGCTCACGTTCTGCTTTTTAGGATTTGCAAATATCGGAACATAATTTCCATCCTCCAGAACCATACAATTGTGATAATCCCTCAGATTCTTTCTCCCATAACGCAAAGAACGTGTGAATTTATATCTCTTTTGACCGGCATCAAATACAAATTCCACCATTGTCTCATCTTCTTTTTCCGCCAGTTTGCAGCGCATCACGCTCATATCCCCCCGCAGTCCGCCGCTGGATTTACCATAAAGTGCATAACAGATAGCGTCCAGAATCGTCGTTTTCCCGGCGCCCGTCTCACCGCAGATCAGAAAGAGCCCACTCTTTTCGAGTGCCTCAAAATCAATAAACTGTTCTTCCATATAAGGACCAAAACAGCGAAATCTAAGCGATACAGGTCTCATGATAATTCACCTTCTTTCTCACACCATTCCAGTACTTCCTTAAAAAGTGAAAGCTGTTCTTCATTTGGAAGGGCTCCGCCATTTTCCCCGCAAAATCTCATCATGATATCCACTTCGTCCAGCGACTGAAGTTCTCCTACCGTCAATGCCGTCTGACCGTCCCCTTCTTCCAATGCTTTCCCGTAAAGCTCCAATAAATAAGGAAACTTCTGCTGCAATGCGGACAACAGTTCCAGACCGGCATACCGGTCACTTACATAGAGCCTCAGATAATCCTCTGACAGATCTTCCCTTTCTATGATTTCTTCATAGGTCCCCCGCACAGTTTTACGGTCATGCAGCATCTGAATCGGTATGGTTCGAATCTCGGAAGATTCGGTATCGATGAGCACGACTCCTTTTTGCTGGCCCTCTTCATTTCCAAAGGAATACTTTACCGGGCTTCCCGAATAACAGATATGCTCGTCGATCATCTGCGGCTTGTGAATATGCCCGAGCGCAACATAATCGAAGCCTTCGAATACATCTTTGGAAACAGCCGATGCCTGTCCGACTCTCGCCGACCGGTCCGATTCGGAAAGCTCTGCACTTACGATCAGCGCATGTGCCACCACAATATTGAAACGGGACGGATCCATCTCTTCCCGGATATGGTCGCAGACGACTTTCATTGCTTTCTCCTGAGAAGTAATCTCTGTACTTTTCTCAGGGAACAAGGCGATGACCTCCTCGCGGTTAAAAAAGGGCAGCGGGTAAATCGCTGTATTCCCGGCAAGGATCGGTGTGATCTCTCGGGGCAGGCGGCCCGACACATAAAGTCCCGCTCCTTTAAGCAGCTCACTGCATGCTGCGAGCCGCTCTGCACCATCGTGATTTCCTGCGATCACGACCATCTTTTTCCCCATATCCGCACAGATTCTGGTTGTTGCCTCATTATAAACAGAGATTGCTTCCGCATTGGAAACACTGCTGTCATACACATCTCCCGCAAGCAGAAGGATATCTGCCTGTTCTTCTTCTATGATGCTATATAATTGTTCCAAGAAGAAACGCTGGTCACCTGCCAGCGTTCCGGTTCCGACCGACATTCCAAGATGCCAGTCCGAAGTATGCAATATTCTCATGAATTTTCAGCTCCTTATCTCAAATCCAGATATCCACTCTCAGGAAGATATACATCCAGAAAATTCTTTACTGGATATCCTCATCATTAAAAGGATCCCCGCATTCCGGACAGAAGCGTGGCGGATTTGCCGGGTCAGCCGGTTCCCATCCGCATTTATCGCAGCGGTAGAGCGGGATGCCTGCCGGTTTTTTCGCTCCGCATTCTGTACAGAATTTTCCTTTGTTCACCGTTCCACAAGAGCAGGTCCATCCGTCATCGGCCGGTTTCGGCGATCCACATTCCGGACAGAATTTTCCGTTTACTGTTGCGCCGCATTTACATTTCCATGATCCTGCAGGCGCTGGTTCCGGCTTCTTTGTCCCGCATTCCGGGCAGAATTTGCCTTTTACAACTGCGCCACAGTTACATTTCCACGTATCGGCCGCTGCCGCCTGCTGCTGTGCTGCCTGCTGCTGTGCCGCTGCCTGACGATTTGCCTCCTGCTGCTGAACTCCGGCATTGTAGAAATTCTGCGCGGCCTGGAATCCTCCTGTACCACCGCCTGCATTCATTGCCATTCCCATACCGAAGAATCCGTTCATGGAGCCGTTCGGATTGGATGCGGCATTTTCCATTGTAGCTGCAGTTGCATCTGTCATGCGCCCTGCCATCATAAATGGATTGCTTCCCATAGAAGCGGCGTCTTCCATCTGATTGATCTTCTTCATATCCTCTTCCGTCAGCGTGATCGGATTGAGGGCAATTCGCTGGATTGTAATACCTCTGCGCTCTGACCATTCATTCCGCAACGTATTGTTCATCGCGTCTTTCAGTTCATTTGCATGCGCAGGAATCTGAGCCGGACGAAGCTGCAACTCAGAAAGTGCTGCAAAAGCAGGCTGCAGAGCATCGATAAACTCGGTCTTCAGCTGTCCTTCAATCTCATCTTTTGTAAATTCCTGTTCTACGTTTCCACAGACCTCTGAATAGAATAGGATCGGGTTTGTAATCTTATAAGAATAAACACCGTTGCATCTGACCTGAACCGTTCTGCGGATACCGATTTCTTTATTTACCACGTCAAACATAAACGGATTCGGTGTTCCGAATTTGTTATCCATAATCTCTTTGGTGTTAAAGTAATATACTCGCTGCTCCTTTCCAGCGTCCCCGCCATATGCAAAACGTTTTCCGATATTCAGGAATGCCTGCTTGATGCCGTCTCCCAGATCCCCCGTAAAAATACTTGGCTCTGACGAAGTATTATAAGTGTACTCTCCCGGTTCTGCGCAGAATTCTACGATTTTCCCCTGATCCACGATGATCATGCACTGCCCGTTCGCCACAGCGATTCCGGAACCATTGGTGATTACATTATCGTTCCCCCTTGTGTTGGATGAACGTCCGCTCGTTCTTTTCTTTCCTTTCACAACCAGAACATCATTGGCAAGTGCATCACAGTAGAAAAACTCCAGCCACTGATCTGCCAATGTCCCGCCGATTGCCCCCATTCCTGCTTTAATTAATCCCATAATTGAATTCTCCTTTCACTGCTTGTTAATTATCTTTATGTATTATCCTTTCGCAAGTTCCACTCCTGTAATCACCCACTTAAATGGGTTCTGCACTTCACTGACCGGTGAAATGTGGACGGCTGCATACTCCTCAATCTCTCCTTTGAACAACAATGTTACATCTACATTCCGGTCATCGGTCACTTCCATCGACCGAACGACTACTGTAGAGTCATCTACTGTAAAATTGGCTTTCACAATAACAGAATCTTCCGCACTTTCCGGCCAGATGATGCCATCGCTCTCCTTGATATCAGGGTACACTCCCGTTTCCGGAAACATGGCCTCCGCATACTTGTTCAACGTTTCATAATCCAGATAAATATTGCCTTCCGCATCTGCATCTGCAGTCTGAAGCGTCACAATTGTAACCGCGTTCGCAATCGCAGTCCAGAACTGCTCAGGCTTATATGCGATATCTTCTTCGACTCTGATCGATAATCCGGCATATACGGCACAAAGTGATAGAATCGGATCCGTTATTTCCGGACAGGTCGCATGGGGTTTCTCTCCTGCAACCTCAAATACCTGCTTTCCATCTTTTCCGTCCTCCATCAGATACCACACTGCGGTTTTGTCTCCTTTAAATGCAGTGATACGATACAGCGGTATGCACTCCGCGAGATACCCGTCGAACTCATAGACCTTACCGGCTTTTGTCTCCACATTAAACATGCAATCCACCGGGCGGAAATATAAGGGGGCTTCCATCCACTCTCCCTGTTCCAGCGTCACATACACATCATCTACATCTGAGCAGAACCGAATCTTCTTGCCTTCCGTCTCTTCCGAAAAACCGGACAGCCACATCTGCGCGTTCCCCAATTCCTGATACTCTTCGGAATACAGATCCGTGTAAAATGTCAACCGGAAATCATCATTTTCCGTTTCGTCTGTGTTGTCCACGGAAACGGGCTTATTTTCGCCATCCGTTGCTGTCTCTAAATTTTCAGACCCCGTCTGTTCTTTTTCCGTTTCATTTTCCTTGCACCCTGCACAGCCGACAAGCAGTACCATAATCAAAATCCATGCCAGTATCCGTTTCATCGCATCACCTCCTGAGCATTTTCTATATTACTAATTTACCATGATTTGAGACAAAATAATATAGTGATAAACATTATTTTTCGTTAACTTCTGTAAAATTCATGCCATTAAAAAAGGTGCACAATCTGTATTTAATCAAATTGTACACCTTGTCATATGATAAATTCTATTTTCCCGCTCAGCTCGCCTGCTCTTGCCGGACATTCATAAAATTACGCAGCTTTGTCTGACCGGTCACCGCATCTGCTATATTGACACAGCAATTTCCCATTCTGTCGATATCGTGCAGGATCTGTCCGAACGGTACCGTGAGATTTGCCACGCATTTTCCCTTCCCGACACGGTTCATATGCGCTTTTCTCATCTCAATATCCAAATCCATGACCTTTTCCTTCTTTTTCTGGATTTCTGCACTGCCATCCTCATTTCCCGTCACCATCATCTCCAGGACATCTGCATACATGTCACCCATAAGTATCAGACTGCTTTCCAGATCTTTTAATGCTTCCTTTGAATACCGCTTTTTCTTACCAAGGCGTTCCGTCAGCGCTTCCGCTATATCTCCGCACAATGATCCGAGACGTTCCACATCACTCAAAACATACATCATTCCCGCCGTCTGGGATGTCTGTTCTTCCGTCATGACACCGGCCGCAAAAAGATCCGAGAGATAATCTGTGATATGCTTGCTCAATGTCTGAACATTTTCCACATTCTCAAGCACATGCTGAAGCAGATCTTTTTCTTCTTTTCTGACTGTCTTTGCAAGCTCCTCCAGTACACCGCCTGCAAGCTCGCTGCAGCGGATCACTTCTTTGGTCACCAGTTCCAGTGCCGCCGCAGGCTGTGCTGTCAGTTTTTCATCCAGGAAAAGCGGTTCTCCCGGCGCATGCACCATTTTCCTTCCA
The DNA here is from genome assembly GCF_052065755.1 of Bariatricus sp. HCP28S3_D3. Lineage (NCBI taxonomy): Bacteria > Bacillati > Bacillota > Clostridia > Lachnospirales > Lachnospiraceae > Bariatricus > Bariatricus sp. HCP28S3_D3. Next base: position 63,534 of record NZ_JBQHTK010000012.1, read on the forward strand.
TCCGGCACAAGTGCCATTACTATTTTCACCAGAATTCCGATAAGCGGAATCCAGATAAGCGTCATTACGATATTAAATATAGTGTGCGCATTCGCAATCTGCCTCGCGATCACTTCCACTTCAGGTCCTTTCGGTGAGATCCACTGGACGAACTGCGCATATGGTTTCACAAACCAAATGAATAAACATGCTCCGGACACGTTGAATACACAATGTGCCACTGCGGTTCTCCTGGCATCCTTCGGCTGCCCTACACTTGCCAGAATTGCCGTAATCGTCGTTCCGATATTATCTCCAAGAAGAATCGGGATCGCGCCCGCAAGTCCGAGAATACTCGTCACGCCATCCGGCCCCGCCTGCGATGCAAAATTCTGCAATACCGCAATGGTTGCACTGCTGCTCTGCACAACCAGCGTCATCAAAGTACCTACCAGAACTCCCAGAACCGGAATGTCCGCCACCTTCCCGATCAGATCCGTAAACACCGGGCTGGACGCCAGAGGTTTCATAACATCCCCCATCGTCTCAATTCCAAGGAACAAAAGTCCAAAAGCAAATACCGTCTGTCCGATGTTCTTCACCTTTTCATTTTTCGCAAGAAATGACGCAATGAAGCCTCCAAAAATAAACACATATATGTAGTCACTGATCTTAAATGCTATAATCTGTGCGGTCATCGTTGTACCGATATTTGCACCCAAAATAATCGAAATCGCCTGAGGCAGGTTCATCAAACCGGCACTGACAAATCCAATCGTCATGACCGTCGTCGCACTGCTGCTCTGCAGCACCGCCGTCGTCAGCGCTCCTGCAAGCACGCCCATGACAGGATTGCGCGTCAGAAGGGCAAGAATGCTCTTCATCCTCTCCCCTGCCGCTTTCTGCAGACATTCACTCATCAGATTCATACCATAAATAAAAATGGCAAGTCCTCCCAGTAAACCAAATACAATTCTTGTTGAATCGCTCATAGTGTTCTCCTTATTCACATTCTCATATTGATCCTATTATCTTCTTTACTATAATTTGAGAATGTAAAATACATATCGGAGAAATGTTAAATCTGTGTAAAATGAAGACTGATATGCATGATTTGGAAGAGGGAAACTTTTGCTGACTTATTGCCCATTCATCCCTTGCGCCTTGTGGATTGATATGATATATTATAAGCACAAAGAGAACAACCGCCCACAAGGGGATTGACCTCATTGTTGTAATTCAGTATAGAATCACCACCCTTTTTGGTCAAAGTTCTGGGGTGGTTTTTCTATGCCTTAATTCATTATCTGATAAACGTAAATACGAATGTCAGTAACGCCAGAATGAACTCAAATCCTTGAAATCAAAAGGTTTCTTGTCCACCAGCACCCCCCCCCATTCTATGTAGAATAGAGGTCAGCCACCCTATAACACGGTTGTTCCTGATAAAAGTTTATCATATTTTAGTCTGTTTTTCATTGAACTTGTAATTTAATCTGCTTCTACATTGCTTTCCACATTCTGATGTATTGCTCCAGTAAATTCATCCCTTGCGTTTTGTAGTTTGATATGATATATTATAAACACAAGGAGAACAACCGCCCACAAGGGGTTGACCTCGACATATGGTTAAAGAATCACCACTCCATCTCTCGTCAAAGTTCTGGGGTGGTTTTTCTATGCTTTAAAACATTATCTGATAAACGTAAATACGAATGTCAGTAATGCCAGAATGAACATGCCAAAAGCCATCAAATCCTTGAAATCAAAAGGTTTCTTGTCCACCAGCACCACCCCCATTCTATGTAGAATAGAGGTCAGCCACCCTATAACACGGTTGTTCCTGATAGAAGTTTATCATATTTTAGTCTGTTTTTCATTGAACTTGTAATTTAATCTACTCTCGTATTGCCCACCTCATCTTCGTGGACTTCGCACGTCCATTTCTTGCGCACTCTTCTGCGGACGGGCGGATCACTTCTTCGGAGATCTCACTGTAAAGTCCCTCTTTCTTGAATTGTTTAAATGACTTCTTCACCAGCCGATCTTCTCCGGAATGGAAGGTCAGTATTGCCACACGTCCGTTTGGTGCCAGCACTTCCGGCAGTTTTTCCAGAAATGTGTACAGTACTTCATATTCACTGTTCACATCGATTCTAAGCGCCTGGAACGTTCGCTGGCAGGATTTCTTCAATGCCTCTTTCCGCTCTGCTTCCGGAAGAAACCGGAGTGCCTGTTCAATCGCTTCTTTCAGCTGTGTGGTCGTTTCAATTTTTTTACCTCTTTTTTGCAGATTCACGACTGTTTTCGCGATTTCTTCTGCGTAAGGCTCGTCTGCATTTTCAATCAACATGCCCTGGAGTTCCTCCTGCGAGATTCCCACAAGACGCTCAGAGGCGCTAATTCCTTTTTGAGGGTTCATTCTGAGATCCAGAGGGCCTTCTACTTTATAGGAAAACCCTCGATCCGGATTGTCGATCTGCATGGACGAAACGCCAAGATCGGCAAGAATAAAATCAAATTTCTTTCCTGTTTCTTTTGATACTTGATCAATATCTGCAAAATTCTGCAGCCGCACGGTCAAAATCTCTTCTCCAAATCCCTGTTTTTCCAGACGTTCTTTCGTTTTTGCCGACTCGATCGGATCCACATCCAATGCGTAAATATGTCCTTCACCTTTCAGGCACTCCAACATCGCTTTTGTGTGACCGCCATATCCAAGAGTCGCATCCAGTCCGGTCTGTCCCGGTTGAATCTGAAGGAAATCCAATATTTCTTTTACGCAAATTGAAATATGCATTCCCGCCGGGGTACTTCCTTTGCTGATGACCTTCTGAATGGTATCAGCGTATTTCTCCGGCTGATGCTCTTTGTATTTCTCTTTATATGTTTTCGGATGCGTCCCCGAATAGCGTACGCGCCGTTTATGCTGTTGTTCCTGATTGGTCAGTATCTCCTGATTTTCCATCTGCGCCTCCTATACGTTTTCCACAAATCGCATTTCACTACTTTCTATGTTTTTTCGTGAATCACCATTTTTACCTTTTCCGTAAATCGTCATTTCATTGTCTCGTTAAGATTCAAACGGTGTTTTTTTCTTCCCCAGGCGAACCGCCTCCATCGTTTTTGCCATTTCCTCATCCATATGGTCAAAGAGATAGTTCTTTCCGCTTTCTCTGCGGCTTTGTGTTTCTTCTCGAATCTGCCGGCTCACAATCTCTACTTCTTCTTTGAATTCTCTGGAGGAAATCAAAGTCCCTCCCTGTCCAAGTGTTACCACCTGTTCTACGCCGTCCGATGTCACGACTGTTACATGATATTTATGGCCGATTTCATGCACGACCTTTTCGATGTATTGGTCTGCTGTCTCAGCCTCTTTGGTATAAACCACATGAATATTGTGGTATTTCTGAATCTCCAGATTGAATCCTTCTACTTTATATGCGTCAAATACAAGGATAACGATACATTTCTTAAATCCCTGATAATTACAGAGAATATCCATAAGTTTTCCTCTTGCAGCCTCTATGTTCGTCTTCGCCAGATCTTTCAGATCATCCCACGCGAAAATGACATTGTATCCGTCCACAAGCAGATATTCCTGTACAGATTCTTCTTTTTTTTCTCTGTGTTTCTTTATTTCCGGCGCTGTAACCGTTTTCTGGGTGTTCGCCTGTTTTCGCTCGATTTTTCCGTAGGTACGGATAAATATTTCTTCCAGTTCTTTCGATTCACGGGCATGGCGTTCATAGCGCTCTGCTCCGGCTTTGGAAGCGGATCGCCCGGTATTCTGTGGCTTTCCGGTTCTCTGGGCGCTTTGTTCCGTTCTTTCCCCTATTCCGTCCTTTGCCGGAATCTCTCCGGGCATCCGGCTTTCTTCTCTCTCTTTTAGTATCCGCTCAAGCTGCGGCTCAAGATGCATATATTCCGGAACTTGTTCCCAGGATACGTTAAATCCTGCCCCATGCGCACAAAATACAGACCCGGGGGGATTTTCAAGATCCCGTTCCGGATCATAACCGGATGCTTCTATGATTTCTTCCGAATTATGGCACGGCTCATAACCTTTGAATGTACAGAAGATTTTCCCCCTGCCTTTCGTATAGCCGGTGACTTCCATCTGATAATCGCGCATGGTCGCCACCGGAGCATAGCCCATTATGACCGTCATATCCCCGTCTGCCTGCGGGGGCTGGAATTCGCCTGCCATTTTCTGAATATCCGTAAGGGCCCGTCCGACACATTCCGATGGGATTTCAAGGCGGAAATCATAATAAGGCTCAAGCAATACATTTTCTGCCTGCATTAGTCCCTGACGCACAGCCCGGTATGTAGACTGCCGGAAATCCCCGCCTTCTGTGTGTTTCAGATGTGCTCTCCCTGCAATCAAGGTAATCTTTACATCCGTTAGCGCCGCGCCTGTCAGTACACCTCTGTGCACTTTCTCAGCAAGATGCGTAAGTATCAGCCTCTGCCAGTTCAGGTCCAGCACATCCGTACTGCACATGGTATCCAGCGTGATTCCGCTTCCCGGCTGCCCCGGCTCCATCAGCAAATGTACCTCCGCATAGTGGCGGAGCGGTTCAAAATGTCCGACTCCTTCTACTACATTTCTTATCGTTTCTTTATAAACAATATTTCCGATTCCAAATGTCACTTCCACGCCAAATCTGTCTTTAATCAGGCTTTGAAGTATTTCCGTCTGCACAGCCCCCATCAGCTGCACATGTATCTCGCCAAGCTCTTCATTCCACACGATCCGCAGCATCGGATCTTCTTCTTCTAAAAGTCTTAAGTTCCGAAGCATCGTATGGACATCGCACCCTTCCGGCAGGATCACACGGTAATTCAACACCGGTTCCAGGACCGGGCCTTTTGCCTCCTGCCCGATGCCAAGTCCTTCACCGGGCCTGGTATAGCCAAGTCCGGTTACGGCACAGATCATTCCGGCCCCCGCTTCCTGTACCATCTCGTATTTCTCACCGGAATAAATCCGAATCTGGTTCACCTTCTCCTCCCAGTGTTCCGACGACTCCGGCGCATTTTCCAGCGTATCTTTCACCTTCAAGATCCCGGAAGTGATCCGCAAATGGGTCAGTCGGTTCCCCTGATTGTCTCTGGATATTTTGTAAACCCTTGCCCCAAATAATTCATTTGACAGATCATCAATCGTCTTCCCGGGCGCGAGTAAAGCACGGGCAGGGCGTGTATATTCTTCCAGTCCCTCCAATAAGTCCTGCACTCCCTCTACTTTCAGTGCCGATCCGAAATAACATGGAAACACTTTACGTTCTGCGATCAGGCGGATCAGCATTTCTTTTGAGATTTCTCCATGTTCCAGATATTCTCCAAGCGCATCTTCATCACACATGGCGATATTTTCCCAGAATGTGTCCTTCTCTTCCGCCCCGTCAAATGCAATGCATCCGTCATCCAATTTCTGTTTCAATTCTTCCAGACGGGCTGCTCTGTCTGTCCCGTTCTGATCCATTTTATTGATAAATAGAAAAACTGGAATCCGGTAGCGTTTCAGCAGATTCCATAACGTGCGGGTGTGCCCCTGCACGCCGTCCGCCCCGCTGATGACAAGGATGGCGTAATCCAGCACCTGCAGCGTCCGTTCCATTTCCGCGGAAAAATCCACATGCCCCGGTGTATCCAGAATCGTCATTTTCATCTGCTTCTTCGGCAGCTCCACCACTGCCTGCTTTGAGAAAATCGTGATACCGCGGCTACGTTCCAGAGAATTCGTGTCCAAGAATGCGTTCCCGTGATCCACTCGTCCCAGTTTTCTGATATTTCCGCACAAATACAGGATACTCTCGGAAAGCGTTGTTTTCCCGGCATCTACATGGGCGAGCAGCGCTGTGCATATATGTTGTTTTGTTACTGTTGTGTTTTCTGAAGTATCAGCCATCCAAATGTCCCCTTCTATTGCTATGAATCTATTCTTTATTCACCGATCAGCACTTTTTCAAACGCAATTCTTTCGGTTCCGTCCTCCACGACAACCGTTCCTCTTCTGGAAAATCCAAGCTTTTCCAGAAGCTTTCTCATCGGGCGGTTATCTTCGTGCGTATCGATCCGAAGATGACCGCCCGCCTGCCGTACCGCCCAGTTCAGGCAAAACGTCGCCGTCCCCCGTGCTTTCCGGTCCGTGGTAATCCGATGCACAACACCATAAGGCGAATCATCCATCCACGATCCATCATAGATTTGTCTGTATGTCGGATCCTCTCCGATTCTAAAATAAAACGTGCCGACAATCTCTCCGTCTTTTGTACAGACATAGCTGTCTCCGTCTTCTATATCAAGAACGATCCATTCCTCTTTTGGATTTGAAGTCCCCCATTGATCCGGATTCCCGTTATCCCTCATGATCTGTCGGGCCTCTTCATACATCTCCATGATCTTCGGGAGATCCTCCATTGTTGATTTTCTTATTATCATTCACTCATTCTCCTGAAATTAAAAAAGCTCCAATAAAATCACATATATTTCGCTTTCAGCGCTTCCACCTTTGCCGTATAAGCCACATTCTGCTTCTGCTGCATAAGGTTCTGTCTGATTCCCGGTTCCGCCTCCGCAAATGGAACCTTGGACGCCTCATTTTTCTTCTCCACCTTAATCAAATGATAGCCGAACTGTGTCTTCACCGGTCCCACAATAATTGTGATCGCAGGGACGGTTCTTTTGCCAAAGACTGTATAACACAATCCTACGAGAGTGACAATGAATATACCTATCTGGATCAGATCCGAATATGTAACAAACAATGGCATCACCCTCCTTTCTTTCGTCTGGACGGTGATGCCCCTTCTAAGTATGGAGGGGTAGGCCGCCTTTTATGTGTTCCCGACTATCCGTGAAGTCAGTATAGCACACCTTCATCGCGGCTGGCAAGCCAATGGGCGATGGTCGTGGCAAGATGCTGGGGTCAAAAGGAACGTCCCTATTTCCCATTAAATGTCAGAATATATATAATTCAAAATTATAATAATTAGTATTTTAAGATATCATTGACAAGTAATCAGATATATGTTAATTTGAATCCAGAATTTATGTGCATTTTTGTTTGAAGTAAATTTATAAAAGAAAGGAGTATTGTTATGAGAAGGATTCATCGAAGTATCGGATTTCTAATTATTTTAATATTACTTTTCATAGTGTGTTCGACTTCCATATTTTACAATTTTTTTTATGAAGAATATAATATCAAAAAATTTGTTACGGAATGGTTTACTGATGATAAAAAAATTCAAACGAGTTATCAAAATGCCATTTTAACAGGAACATATGATTCTATTCTGGAAGATCGATTGGAAAATTATTTCACTAATTTTAAAATTTATAAATCATTCAGAAATGCTTTTGAATATATCCCTATTCGCATATTACAAAAATATGATTCTTATTATATTACAAAGGTAATTGTTACTAAAGAAAAAAATGGATATTTAGCAACCGCATTTCTCAAACTAAAAAATGGGGATATAACCGTTACTCATAAAATTGAAATGAAATTCCAAACAGATATAAATTCAAAAAAAATAAATTACTTTACTGTAATTGATGGTCAAAATATTGAATAAAAAATAAAAGGGGTTGCTATTTACAGCAGCCCCTAACTAATTCAGCATTTTTAATACTCTCAAAATCACTTCTCATCTACTACCTGGAAAATATAAAATTTCAGATAATAAGATTCATCTGCCGCCCACAGGATCGGGTGATCCGGTGCCTGTGTCCGGTATTCGATCTGGCGCAGTCTCTTATGTACATTTTTTGCCGCCTGCGTGATCGTTTGCGTAAATAATTCCGGTGTCATGAAGTGGGAGCAGGAACAGGTGGCGAGATAGCCGCCGTCCTTCACCATCTTCATTGCGCGGAGATTGATCTCGCGGTATCCTTTTACTGCATTTTTCACCGAATTTCTGGATTTGGTGAATGCCGGCGGATCCAGGATGATTACATCGAATTTTTCGCCTTTTTCTTCGAGTTCCGGGAGCAGTTCGAATACATCGGCGCATTTGAATTTGACGCGGTCTTCGAGATGGTTCAGCTGTGCATTCAGGCGTGCCTGTTCTACTCCAAGTTCGGATGCATCCACACCGAGTACGCTGTCTGCCCCTGCAATTCCTGCATTCAGTGCAAAAGAACCTGTATGGGTGAAGCAGTCCAGAACCTTCGCGCCTTTGCACAACCGTTGGATCGCTTTCCGGTTATATTTCTGGTCCAGAAAGAATCCGGTTTTCTGCCCTTCTTTGACATCGACTATGTATTTGACACCGTTTTCTGTGATTTCCACATTTGTATCGAATTCCGGGCCGATGAAGCCTTTTGCCAGTTCCATTCCTTCCTGCTTTCTTACCTTGGCGTCACTTCTCTCGTAGACGCCGCGGATCTCGATTCCATCCTCCTTCAGAACCGTTTTCAGAATATCGATGATCTCTTCTTTCATTTTGTCGATTCCAAGGGCCAGGGACTGCACGACCAGCACGTCTTCGAATTTGTCGATTACCAGTCCCGGAAGGAAATCCGCTTCTCCGAAGATCACACGGCAGCTGCCCGTATCCACCGTTTTCTTTCGGTATTCCCACGCATCGCGCACACGCATTTCGAGAAACTCATGATTGATCTCCTGCTCTTGTTTTCTTGTCATCATACGGATGCGGATTTTGGAATTCATATTGATAAATCCTCGTCCCATTCCATAGCCGTCATAATCATGAACAATCACAATGTCCCCGTTTTCAAATTCTCCGACGATAGAGGCGATCTCATTATCGAAGACCCATGCGCCTCCGGATTTCAGTAATCGTCCTTCCCCTTTTTTCAATGTCACTATTGCCTGACTCATCTTGTTCCTCCCTCACCGCACATTTATCCAATCAGATCTTTCCATTCTTTTTCCCGAAATCCCGGGAAAGCGAACGTATCTCCTACGAGAATCGGTCTTTTCACCAGCATGCCGTCTGTTGCAAGCAGTTCATACTGTTCTTCTTCTGTCATCTGCGGAATCCTATCCTTAAGTCCCAGTTCTTTATATTTCATTCCACTGGTATTGAAGAATCTCTTAAGCGGAAGTCCGCTCATTTTGTGCCATTTTTTTAATTCCTCCACAGACGGATTGTTCTCTACGATATGTCGGTCTTCAAATGTTACGTTCTCAGATTCCAGCCATTTTTTTGCCTTCTGGCATGTCGTACATTTTGGATATTCTACAAATAATATGCTCATCTCTTTCTTCCTTTCAAAATAAAATATCTATTCTCATTTATCACCCGCATCCGGTGATCAATTGACTACTATAGTATGTCCCGGCATTCTATCCGCGCAGTCCTGCAATGATCCGGTTCGGATACAGGAACAGATCCAGCCCGTCCTGCATGGAGCGGACACAGATATCTGCCTCTTTAAACAGTCTTCCATACATTCCTTCTTTATCCATGATTGCAATGGAAAGCGCCGCTTCTTTCAGCATCAGTTCATCATTTCGCCCATTTCCCATCGCCGCGCAATGTTTGCTGCCGGTCGCCTTGATCAGTTCTTTTTTATATTCTCTGGCATTGCCTGTAGGAAACGTCTGTAAAATCACGGGCAGACCTTCGCACTGATCCTTCGCATTTCCATTGGTATCCGCCGTCAATATATAGATGCGGAACAGTTCTGCCAATGCAGTCAGTCTCTGCTTTACTCCCGCCGGAATGATTCCGTCCACTGCAATCGTTCCGTTAAAGTCCAGAAACAACGTATCTATATCCAATGTTTTGTATTCGGGAATTACTATTTTCATAAGCACCTCTCGTTTTCATATGTCCTGGTTTTTTTCATGTATATAATAACATAAAAATACCAGAGATAAACCGTTTTCACACAGAAAACTTTATTCCGGGCAGATTTTTTGTGATTCATATTTTTTCAGCAATCGGAAATACTACCATCGTTACAATAAACTATATTGACAAATTACGGAAAGGACATACGTATTATGAAAAAAAGCGCAATAACACAACTCTTTCTGACAATAACTCTTGTTCTGACGTTCCTTGCTGCGGGATGCAAAAGCCAGACTATTTCAGACGGAACCTCTTCCGGTGCTTCCAATTCAACCGAAAATACGGCATCTGCAGGAAACTCGGAATCTTCCGACACCACAAATGAATCCCTCACTGAAAAACATGATGCCTCGCTCAGTGATCTGACTTCCCAGACATCCGGCATGATTTCCAAAATCGACAATTCTTCTCCGACAGGAACGGCCGAAGAGCATCGGACGCAATATCTGGATTTAAAAAACGAAGTGGAAAAGCTCGAAACAGAATTAGATCGTTTTGAAGATTCTCTGGAAAATGATTACCGGTCTTCAAACATTTCCAGAGCGTATTTTCTGGAAAAAGAAAGGGAAATTGAAAATCTTGAGGAACTTCTGGATGCCGCCGAAGAGAAGCTTGATTTTACGTTCGGCATGGAGTCTTAACAACGAACCTGTAAAATCGGGAAGCCCTGTTCTTATCTCCGGGTTCCCGATTTTTTTGTCAGTACCGCACAGTCTCGATAATTTTGTAACTGTTCAGAGCCAAGCGGATTTGTCAAAAAAGGGCGTTGAACAATTACATAATTTCTTAAATTTTCCTGAACCTTCCGACTTCTCATTTACACATTTTCACACGCCATATATAATGAAAATATATGGACTCATTTAGATTGACCCTACAAAGGAGAGGATGTTTCTTCCGTTTCCGACGCAGATTGTATTCTGGTCCTTGGCGCCGGAATCCGTACTGACGGCTCTCCATCTCCTATGCTGCAGGATCGTCTGAACACCGGAATCGAACTTTACCAGAACGGTGCTGCGCCGAAGCTTTTGATGAGCGGCGATCACGGAAGAAAAAAATATAATGAAGTGCAAACGATGAAGGATATCGCCCTTGACCAAGGGGTTCCCTCCGAAGATGTGTTCATGGATCACGCCGGTTTCTCCACATATGACAGTCTTTACCGCGCACGGGATGTTTTCCAGGCCAGAAAGGTGATCATCGTCACCCAGAAATATCATCTTTATCGTGCCCTTTACATCGCACGTTCTCTGGGACTTGACGCATGGGGCATATCCGCCGATACCCGCAGGTACAGCGGACAGGCTTATCGGGACTTCCGTGAAATTCTGGCAAGAGATAAGGATTTCTTCGTATCTATTTTCAAACCACTACCTAAATATCTTGGCGATGTCATCCCCATCGCCGGAGACGGAGATTTGACGAATGATGAAAACTGATTCAGCAATTTCTGACCTGAGACGAGCCTTCACTGCCGTCATACTGGCTGCAGGAAGCCTGTGCCTTCTTTACGCTGCTCAGAATATTCCGGCTTTTGCCGACTGGTACACAGCTCATGTTTATTCCATTCTGGTAGAAACGCTCGGGAGATTCTGGGGAATATTTCCATTTTCCGCGGTAGAATTCGGACTTTATCTGGCTATCTTTGTGCTGATACTGTCTCTTATTTACGCAATCCGCAGGAAACGCCTGCGCAGATGGGGAGCAAATGTACTTCTTTTCGCCTCGATTCTCTTCTTTACATACACCCTGTGCTGCGGGATCAATTACGGCCATAAGTCCTTCTCTGTGGCAACGGGAATTACTACTTCTTCCTATACCGCAGAAGAACTTGCTTCCGTATGTGAGCTTCTTACGAATCACTTAAACCGGCTTGCCCCTGAAATTTCCTGTGCCGAAGACGGTACTTCTCTTATGGGAAAGAAGATGGTTCCCCGGAATGCCAAAAAGGCTATGGAGCATATCGGCACGCTTTATGATGAACTTGATGGATATTATCCTCTTCCAAAGCGATTGACGGTTTCCGAGACACTTTCCTACCAGAACCTGTCCGGCATCTATTCGCCTTTTACAATAGAAGCAAATTATAACGATGACATGACGGAGTACAATCTTCCCTTTACCGCCTGTCACGAGCTTTCTCATTTACGGGGTTTTATGCAGGAGGAAGAAGCGAATTTTATTGCGTTTCTGGCATGCGTCAACGCGGACTCTCCTGAGTTCCAATACAGCGGCTATATGTTGGGTTGGCTTTACGCAACCAACCAGCTCTATCATGCAGATTACGAAGCCTACGAACGGATACATTCCATGCTCAACAATCAGTCACAGATTGATCTTGCGGCAAACACGCAGTTCTGGAATACATATGACGGACAGATTGCTGAAGTATCCAATCAGATCAATGACAGTTATCTGAAGGCAAATGGTCAAGATGACGGAGTTGCCAGCTATGACCGGATGGTCGATTTGATTATGGCATATTATAATGAATAGAATTTCACGGCAAAATCGATACCATCAATACAGCTAAGCCTCCGAAAAATTCCATAATCTTACCTCCTGCCGGCATCTGGTAGTGTCAAAAACTACCTGTTTTTTTGTTCCAAAATTCAATAAAAACCTTGATTTTATGGGAGAATGCAAATAAAAAGAGCATTGACCTCCCTTTTTCTGGTATAATG
>NZ_JBQHTK010000013.1:0-75269 GCF_052065755.1 Bariatricus sp. HCP28S3_D3
GCAGAAAATCCTCTATTGGCATAAGAATATGGGAAGGGTATAGTTACAATCGACACCAAATATACCGAAAACTACGGTAGAAACTTATAAATAGCAACAAAAAGCAAAAAAAGGACGTTCGATGCCAGGGCTTTTGACCCCAGCATCGTGGCAAAAGGAACGTCCCTATATCATTGCTTCAATCTCTTCTTTTTCAGGCATGGAACGAATCGCACCTTTCTTGGTGGTAATCAGAGAAGCGGCCGCATTTGCAAAAGTCAGCATCTCTTTCAGATTCTCTTCGCTCAAATCTTCGATGCCATGTTCCAGCACATAGTTCAGAACGCTTCCACAGAAGGTATCTCCGGCTCCTGTAGTGTCAGCTACATGTTCCTGAGCAAATCCCGGAACTTCGACGCGAAGATCTTTATAATATGCGCGGCTTCCATCTTTTCCTAATGTCAGGCATACCAGTGGAATCTGGAAGCGGTCACGGATGATCTGAATTCCTTCGTCATAATCCTCTACTCCTGTAATAAACTGAATTTCATTATCAGAAATCTTCAGAATATCGCAGTGTTCCATTGCAGCCAGGATCTGTTCTTTAGCCAAGTCAAGTGAACTCCACAGCGGCGGGCGAAGATTCGGATCCAGTGAAATAAGAAGTCCGTTCTTTTTCGCAAGTTCTACTGCTTTCTTGGTTGCTTCTCTTACATCGTCATGTGTCATGGAAAGTGTTCCGAAGTGGAAGATTCTTGCTTTGGCAATCGCTTCCTCGTCAATTTCCTCTTTCTTCAACATCATATCTGCTCCCGGTTTCCGGTAAAATGAGAATTCTCTATCGCCATCCGGGAAAGTATGTACAAACGCAAGTGTTGTATTGATTTCTTTGTCAACTAATAAGTTGTCAGAATTAATCCCTGCCTCTTCGATTGTTTCCCGAAGCAGACGGCCAAACTGGTCATCCCCTACTTTGCCGATGAATGCTGTCTTCTTCCCAAGCTTACGCAGTATTGCCAGAACGTTGCAAGGTGCTCCACCCGGATTCGCCTCAAACAGATTATTTCCCTGTTCACTCTTTCCATTCATCGTGAAATCGATCAACAATTCTCCCAGTGCAATTACGTCAAATTCTTTTTCCATGATTTTTCTCCTCCTTAAATTTCTTTTTCCGCGATGCGCTCTATTTTAAATACGTTCAGCGTATCCACATCCGGACAGGCAAACACAGCCGTCCCTTTCTCCTGCCCGGGTATTTCTCCGCCATACCGCAGAATATCAATATATGGAAATGCAACATGCATCGCCATCGGACACAGTTCCCCTCTCTGGGTGTCAAAATCAAAGCTTTCTCCGATCTGGTGTCCTCGATGGCATCCTTTAGGACCTTTTCGGTCTATCAATGTTATTTTTATTTTTGGTCTTCCCATCAGTCCAATACCTCCAGACAGCTTTCAATCGGAATTCCTTTAAATTTGTCCTCATTGTTTTGATTCATGGAAATCAATGCTTTTGTGGCATCCATTGCTTTCTCGGTACTTTCAATCAGCGTTTTTCCTTCTAATAATTTCCCCATAAACACGGAGGAGAAAATATCTCCCGTGCCCGGGAAGCGTACCGGAATGCTGGTAAATGGACGAATACTTCTTTCCTTCGTCTGATAATCATATACGATCACCGCTTCCTTGTGATCAACCACCGCACTTGTAACCACAATCGAATGAGCTCCCTGGGCAAGCAGCTTCTCAATCAGACAATCCGCTTCCTCCAGCGTCATGCCATCTTCTTTATACTGCTCCCCGGCAAGACATGCTGCTTCTGTATAATTCGGCACGATATAATCTGCCACCTTTACCAGTTCCTTCATATGGGATATGGTCTGCTCCGTCACGCCGTTATAAAGCTTTCCTTCGTCCCCCATGATCGGATCCACAAAGATTCTCGTTCCTTTCCTGCTCTGCTGTCTGCAGAATTCTGCCACAAGCTTTGCCTGCCTTTCCGATACGATAAATCCGGTAGATACCGCATCAAAAGAAAATCCCAGTTCATCCCAGATCTTCATGGTATGCTCCATATAATCCGTCGTTTCCAGTATATCAAATTTTCCGTAGTCAAGGGTATTTGACACCAACGCGGTCGGAAGATTATAAATATGATGACGCATGTGGGAAAGTACCGGTATCATTGCAGATAAAGCAACTTTACCGTATCCGGCCATATCATTGATCAGTAAAATCTGTTTACTCATAACTGTCCGCCTCTCCTTTTGCCTAAATTCATATGATGTAGGGATCAAAAGGTATTTCGCCCCCTATGATACACGGATTTCTCCGCGCTTTGTGCTCTCGAAATCCTATCATCATTCATATACCTAGATTATAAAATACATTTCCGCTCAGTGCAAGCGTCAGGTTCCTAAAACAGGCTTCACTCCTTCCTTTCGGAAAGAATAAAGCCTGTTTCTTTATCTTGATAATTCTTCTTTTGACCGTCTTACTAATTTCCACTCTTCCTGTGGTATATACTCTTTGGAAATTCCATCGTCCGTATAGAGCACATACTCCGCATACTCATCCGCAAATCCAATCCATTCCAGACGATTTTCATCCACGTCGGAAACGGATTTTACATTTTCATCAAGAACCGCAAACGGAAGCATATGATTTTTCTTTACAAAAATAACGACCTCATCCAGCGCAACATCCACATAATGATGTCCCTTTCCCAGAACCTGACTGGTTCTGTCTTCCGGTGACTTCATACGCACCATCAGCATTTCTTCCGGCAGGTATACATAACGTCCCTTTGCATTCTGCGTATAGACCGGAGCAATCATGATGCTGTCACCGACCAGAAGCTGGTCTTCCACACGATAAGCCTGCGAATCTTCCGGATAGTCAAATGACAGCGGTCTGAAATACATCTCATCGCTCAGTACAGCCTTCATATATTCACTGTAAAGATACGGAACCAGGCTGTACCGGATACGGATGATATTCCGGAATTCCGGAATTCTGTCAAACTGGTAAACTTCCTGTTCTCTTGTTCCAAGTGCCGCGTGATTTCGCATCAGTGGTGTAAACATACCGAATTCCAGCCAGCGCATCAGCAAATCTTCCGTAGTATCACTTCCAAAACCTCCAATATCAGAACCTGTATACAGGATACCGACCATATTCAGTGACGGCATCTGCTGCATACTTGTCAGAATCTGACTCCACCAGGAATTATTGTCACCTGTCCAGATTCCTCCATAGCGGTGCATTCCGATATAGGACGAACGGGAAAATAACAAAGTCCTCTTTTCCGGAGCAATTTTCTCAAATGCTTCTGCCGCCGCTCTTGTCATATTAAATCCATAAAGATTATGCACCTTCTCATGGCAGATCCATTTGCCATCCATATTATGGTAGAAGCTCTTGTAGTCTTCCGGACTGTTGGACAATCCCATAACCAGATCTTTGATATGGGAAAATGAATTAAGATCCAGATTTTCATCCTTCATGGAAAGCAGCTCTTCAAACGCCTTTTTTAGCCGCTCTTCCGAATAGAAAATAGCCGGTTCATTCATATCATTCCAGAAACCTTCTATTCCCTGTTCCATCAGCCATCTGTATTTTCCGCCGAACCATTCTCTGGCTTTTGAGTTCAGAACATCCGGAAAATGTACTTTTCCAGGCCATACTGCTGCCACAAAATCTTTTCCATTCTCATCCTTGCAGAAATAATTTTCCTTCACACCTTCTTCGTAAATCGGATAGTCTTTCTCAATTTTTACGCCGGCATCGATGATCGGCACAAGATGTACTCCCTCTGATTTCATCTCAGAGGTAAATCCCTCAAAATCAGGAAACTTTTCCGTGTCTACCGTAAAATCTTTAAATCTTTCCATATAGTCGATATCAAGATATACTGCATCCAGCGGAATTCCGTTTTCACGATGTCCTTCTACAACTTTCCGAATGTCACTTTCGCTTTGATAACCCCACCGTGACTGCTGATAGCCAAAAGCCCACTTCGGAGCAACATAACTTTGCCCGATCAGTTTACGGAACTGTTTCACAATATCCTTCAGGTTTTCACCTTCAATGACATAGATTACACAATTTTCTTCTGCCGTGATCACAAGCTCATCCAGATGTGTTTCCCCTACATCAAATACAACTTTTCCCGGATCATCCACAAAAATACCGAAAGATTTTTCTTTCTTTTCTGCACGATTCTCTCTGCATAAGATCATAAAATTATGCACACCATATAAAGAATGCTTATTTTCCGTATGTACCGGATCATCCGTGGCATCGCTGACATAAGAAAATCCTCTTTTGTTGATGCCGCGCACCTGTTCGCCAAGTCCATACACAATATCATCTTCATCCATTCTGCAGCTGAGTCGGATCATCTCCTCTTTCACTTCCAGATCCATCACCGCAATCTCCTGATCACATTCCGGAAGCTCCATCACAACCGCTCCCGTCTCAATCGGCTCTCCGAATATATATTTCCTGATCATGTTCTTTCCCTCCTGAAATGACAGCTCATCATTTAATCTACATTCATTATACACGGCACATAGGACGATTTCTTGTATTATTCGTTCTAAAAATAACACAATATTATCCTTTTTCTACAATTTCAGACTTCTTGCCGCCTTATACCCATATTTTTCTTCCGCCTCCAGAACCGCACGGTTTACCGCTTTCCCAACCACATGCGCCGCCAGCGTTCCTACAACGTCCGGATTTGATTTTACTTTTCCGACCGAAAGCGCATAGATGGAATCCCCATCCATAGAAGTATTCACCGGGCGAATGGTCCGGGCAAGTCCGTTGCTTGCCATGGCCGCCACTTTATTCATCTCTGCTTTATCAAGCCCTGCATTCGTAATAACAGCGCCAATAGAAGTGTTAAACGCGAACTTACTTGCAATCTGAAGCAGTTTTACCATTTCCTCCTCGCTGGAAATCATTCCGTCTTTTTTGCTGTTGAGAAGCCCTGCAAGCTGTTTCTGGGAATCCATTTCAAACACATCTCCGATTGCGTTCACGACAACGATCGCTCCCACCTGAAGGCTTCCAACCTGCAGGCAATAGCATCCAAGTCCGGACTTCATGGCAAATTTATCCCCATGATTCTTACCGACAGTGGCGCCCATTCCGGCACCTACATTTCCATTACGCTCCATATTTTTCTCACTGTCCAAACAGGCCGCGTAACCCATCGCAGCATCAGGACGCACTTTCCCGCTCGCACATCCACGCCGCAAGGTGCTTTTTTATCACAAATAATAACACTGCATCCCGTGCCATGTTCTTCATTCTGCGCATGGCCGATGCGTATATTTTTTATACTGTTAAGACTTATTTCCTTCCACTGGCTCATATTAAATCCTCCTTAATCTGCCATTTTCTCGGAATGTAAACGCTTCACTTATCTACTTCAAATCCATCTCTCTATTAATGTGATATTCCTTATATAATGCATTTCTGAATTTCAAACCACTCGTTGCCCTGCCAAGATCATCAATCCTGGAATCTTTGAGCAATTTCTCCGTTAATGTAGCAAAATAATTCTCTCCGGTTTTAATTCCATCTTCCACACCATCTTCATACAATTCTTCCAATGCTTTACACATATTCACAGTCTCCTCTCCCTTAGACTCAGGTATCACCTTCTTCAGCAGTCTTTTCGAATGCAGAAGCTCCGCAAATGCCTGATATGTTTCTCTATCCACACTGCAAAAATAATTCTCATGCTTTTTAACAAAATTCATCATCTGTTCTTTCTGACTTCTATATTTTAACATGCTGAAAATCTCTTGTAAATACAAGGGATCCCATTGGCATTACAGCCATCTTATTCTGTTTTTGATGATTCATATTTCCTCCTGAACTCTGTTATTATTTGCATACAAAACGAGACAAGCGCTCATTTTCTGATATATTGCATCAAAAAAGCGCAGGCGTAAATCCATTTTATATCCGGACTTACGCTTGCGCTACTTCGATAACACAAGTATAAAAGAAAAAAATTATTTTGTCAAAAGTATTTTTTTAGGCTGTATATACAACTTCTCCGTCGATCATGGTCACCTGTACTTTTGCATCGGTATCCAGTCCCAGTCTTCCTTTGACCACGATGATATCCGCATCTTTTCCTGCTTCCAGGCTGCCTAAACGATCTTCCAGACCGAGCTGTCTGACCGGATTGATCGTTACCATGCGAAGGACACGCTCCGGTTCCACACCTTCTCTGACCGCTTCGCCCATGTGATGATACAAAGACTCTTCACTCAGGATCGGAGAATCCGTAATAAGTGCAACATTCACTCCGCGATCATCCAGCATTTTCACCGCTTCCACATCAATTTTACGGCGTTCTCCAGCCGCACGGTAGGTCGCGATTGGGCCATAGCAGATATCACATCCACTCTCTACGATCTCATCCAAATAATCGGTGGCTCCCCATGCATGCTCCAGTGAAAACCGTACGCCATATGCGGTTGCAACCTCGATCGCCGTCAGCATATCGTACTGTGTACAGTGGATTTTACAAGGAATTTCTCCCCGAAGTGCCGGGATGATTGCTTACATATTTGCCACAAATTCAGCCTCCTTCCTTTGCTATTTTTTCAACAATCTTGATAACATTATAACTTTAATATTGTAAATTGTCAATTGTTAACAATTTAAAGGGTAGCTTATCATTGCTTTTTTCACAAACTGCACACAAAAACAGTGTGGATTTTGTGCATTTTATCTTATATACGCAAAATCCACACTGTTATGTTTTTGTTTTATAGCGATAAAAACTGCAAAAGCATCTCTATCTTGAGTCTGGAAATCCGATCTTCCAATTCCACATCCAACAGTTCCTTGATCTTGGCAATTCTCTTGCGGATCGTATTGATGTGTACATACATTTTCTCTGCTGTAATGCTAAAGTTCATGTTATTTTCCAGATAAATCTTCAAAGTCTTCAAAAGTTCTCTGTTCTTCTCATCTTCCATAAGGATCCGGTACTGGCTCAGCATTTCCTCCAGTTCCTCTTCTTCAATATCGATCCATGCATATGGCCCCAGCATCTCATAATCCCAGATCTGTTTTTCTGCGAACAGCTTCCTGCCCATCGTCATCACTTTCTGGCATTTCTGCACACTCTTCTTCAGCGACAGCAGATCCACAGAATCACGGCATATCGCAAATTCCAGCTCCATATTGCTGCATTTTTCTCTGACCTTAAGCCGGAACTCTTCCAAGACATTCTCCAAATATTTCAGACTACACATATCTTTTTCCTGTGTATCCCAGAGAATCATTCCATTGTTCTCATCCAAAAACGCAAATCTCCCAAATTTAGATACCGAGCTGTCCTGAAAAGCTCTCACAAAATTCTTACGTTCGTCTCTGGCATTAACAGCTGCATCTTTCGTCTGGGCAAACATCATACAGATATATTTCTTCGACATGGGAATGCCATGCTGGCTTGCCTGATAGATCAACCGGTCCTTGTCTTTCTCATCATAATTCAGAGCATACAAAATAAAGTTCTCAAATCCGATATTTCCGACACTTTGTGCAACCATGATCTGTTCGTACACCGATTGAAGTTCCAGGAACGCAATCCGAATCGAATACTCATCGCAATAATCTATAAATTCCTTTGACTCCATGACAACAAAGTAAGCCTGCACCACTTCATTCATGACAATGGGAATCAGAATCCAGCTGATCCTTGGACCATCCGGGCTTTGCGGATCGATCAAACGGTATCTCATCATATTAATATGTTCACAGAGAATATGTCTTGTGTGTTCCATGGAAGGATTCCAGTAATCCTCATCCTTCAAATGGGAATCATCCGATATTCTTCTGAAGTTTGCAGAACTGTAATACGCCTTTTCTTCGCTGATATCATAGAGAAAAGCCGGGAAATGCATCTCCAACTCTACAGCCTGAAGAATTTTTTTGATTTTCCTTTCTTTAAAATCCAGATTAGACAGCTGAAACACACTGTCATTCTGAATTCGGAATCTTCGAAATGCCTGGTTCATCACAGTCACATTAATCTGATTAATGACATCCATGAACGCAATTTCAAATGGCATGCTGATGAGCGGTACATCGTGTTTCTCAAACAATTCGATCACATGCTCCGGAATCTCATCCATGTATCGCGCCCTCTTAATCATAAGTCCGGCTGTACGCTGCATGATCCCGTTCTTAAATCCGTCATCCAAACAGTGAGGCTCCTTCGAAAGCGCATATCCCGACGTCATCGAAAGTTCTTTTCCCTTAGCCCATCGAAAGGCATCCGGAGAATCCATAACTGCGATTCCCTGCACTTCTTTAGACAATCCATTCTTTCCGGCCACCACATGAAAATCTTTAAAAAAATCCAAGGCCAACAGTTGATACAATGCTATTCCCATATTTCTTTCCACCTTTTGTAAAACAAGCCAATCCAATTGTATCCAAATTTAAAACAAGTGTAACATTCGCCTTGACTTGATGTCAAGAATACGATTGTTACACTTATTTATGATTCATGATTTCTCCGGACTAGCCTTCATACATCGGAGTATATTCATCCTTCTTTTCTTCAAACTCTTTCAAGATATCTTCCCGAACTTCCGGCTTATTATAGAGATCATATGCAATTCCGGCAATAACCTGCGCAGCACACAGCGCTCCTTTCTCTCCAAGGGAACTACCGGCTGCAGCTGCCGACTGCCAGGTATGCGGAGCCACACCCGCCGGCCAACAGGATGTCGATATCGCACACATCGGCATCATATGACTGACATCTCCGCTGTCGGAAGATGCAGTAAGCGGATTGATCTCATACAGATTGCGCGAATTCAATTTCCACACCATCGGCTTTCCTTCTGTCTCATACAACTTCTGCGCTTTCTCTTTGTCTGCGTCGGAAACGGATTCAAGGAGTCGATTGGCGAATGCCATTTCTTCTTCGTCAAATACAGGCAGTTCTGCCTCTTTCAGATTTTCATAAGCCAGATCTCCAAACGCATGATTTTCCTGCATTTCACAGCATCCATAATCCACTTTCATTTCCACCTGGGTTTCTGTCATAAGTGCTGCGCCTTCCGCCACTTTTCCAACTCTTGCAAGAATCTCTTTTACGTCGGAAATGTACGGTGCTCTCACGAAGTACCATGAACCCGCTCTCGGCGGAACGATATTCGGAGCAAATCCACCGCTGTCTGTGGTGTAATGAATTCGTGCTTTGGATGTCACATGCTCTCTTAAATAGTTCACACCTACATTCATAAGTTCCACTGCATCCAGCGCACTTCTTCCAAGCTCCGGTGCAAATGCCGCATGAGAACTTCTGCCTTTAAATTCAAAATGTGCAGATGCACTTGCCAGATATCCATTGTCATAGACCATGTTCGCACTCATCGGATGCCAGCTGATCGCAAAATCACATCCGTCAAACATATGATAATATGCCATTTTCACTTTTCCACAGAGAAGTTCTTCTTCCGGACATCCGTAAAAACGTACCGTTCCACTTATTCCTTCCGCTTCCAGATAACGTTTTACTGCGATCGCACCGACTGCTGCCGCGGAACCGAGCAGGTTATGCCCACATCCGTGTCCCGGTGCACCCGCTTTAACCGGTTTCTTTTTGTCCGTCACTTTCTGTGAAAGTCCGGGAAGCGCATCATATTCCCCTAAAATTGCAATCACCGGTTTTCCGGAGCCGTACTCTGCACAAAATGCATGCTCCAGATGCTCTTCATTTATAATATGAAATCCTTCTGCATCCAAAAGCCTGCGGAAATAATCTGCCGAAGCTTTCTCATTGCCACCCACTTCCGGATTTTCCCAGATTGTTCTGCAGGAGGTCTGAAGAAGAGACTCCATTTTCTTCACCTCAAGATGAAGATCTTTCTTTTCCATTTTCATTTCACCCTCTCCAATACAATTCTAAAATCTTACGCTTTCTTCTTTGTATTATTTGACATGGTAGCAAATCCAACTGCAATACTGATAAATACACAGCCCAGAGTTCCAAGCCAGTTAGAAGCGCCCGGAAGCCAGTTGAAAAGACCGATACCAATTGCAAAGTAAAGTGCAAATGCGATGACAAGCATAATCAGGCTATGTTTCACCATCTTTATACCAAACTGAACCATAAGTGCACCAAAAAGTGCCGGAAGCAGATAATTAAGTGCCGTCTTAACAGTAGCAGGAAGCATAGACAATACGCTTGTTCCAAGAATGGCTCCGATTGTAAGAACAGATACATTAATAATAATAGAAACAGCCATACCTAAAGTTGCAATAATAGATCCCTGCTCGGTACCCGGTTCAACATCCGCTGCCACCTGTGCCATACTTGCACACGGTACACGCATGTTTGAAATATTACCGGAAAGGAATGCCATGTAGGTTCCTGCGGTTCCAAGTACCGGATAATAAGAAATCGGCTCTACAAACCACAGAACTCCAAATGCGCTGACACCGCTGATAAATGCGGTCAGGAGCGCTGCCGGTTTTGGAAGGATTCCGTAAACAACTGCAAGTGCGATTGCCGGTGAAAAAGCTAATATAACTCCCAGCACGCCGGTAAGCTTACCTATTTTATTTACCTTAGGCATATATTCGTCTTTATAGAAATTATTGCTCATCTTATCTTCCTCCTTAAACCAGTGCAGTGATGATCATTGCACCCAGAATCGTAATTGTCAGGGCCCATTCTTTCAGCCATCCGATATTTTTCTTATTGGCAACTGTATTCAGTACAAACATGATGACTGCTCCCAGAATACATGCCAGCATATTATGCCATGCAGAGGACATTGCTGCTTCTTCTGCTTTTAATACCATTGAATAGAATGGTTTTGAAATATGGCTTGCAACCATGGCTGCAAATACACCGATGATCGCACAGTTTGCGATGGTTGAAAGTGTACCGGAGTTACCTTTGGAAAGCTTATGCTCAATCTTATCCATCTTGTTTGCTGAGAAAGTTGAGAAAATTACCCAGCCGACAGAGCAGAGAACCATGGTCCATACTGCCATGGCAAGAGCTTCCTCCGTCATCGGGTCGGTACCAAGTGTTACTCCAACTGCAGAAGTACCAAGGCCCGCTGCAATAGACTCAAACATAACCGAACCGATCATAGCAAGGCGCATCCAGCCTACCGGTCCGCCTACTGTAACTAATAATGAAAGCATTCCGCTGAGTACCACGATGGATGGACCAATTGATGTGATGGCACTGCTCTTCATTGCCTTCTTCATCTTGTCCTCACCAAGTCCCATCTTCTTTCCTGCACCGTACGCCCCTCTCGCAAAAAGAACAGCCTGAATCACTACGAGTACTACCGGAATACCACAGGCTATCCACATTGGGATTCCATTTGCAATCTGCATTACATCCATTTTTGTCTCCTCCTTCTAATAACTTTTATCTATAAGTTCTATTGATAATCATAATGTTTTTATTTCCCGATAAAAATAAAGAAAATTTCACTTTTCTTTAACTTTCCTCTAACAGTGAACATTTTTTCACTTTTTCATTCAAGTACTGTGAAAAAGTGTACATCAAAAAATATTTATACCATTTTAGAAAATATATTTCTTACACTTTGATAAATAAAAAGGTATTCTATTATAAAGAACACGATAGCTGTTCAGACCCAGGCAGTATCTTCGAGGCTGGCTCTGAGCAGAAAAAGGAGGTCTATATGAAAAATCAGATTATGCTGGAAGCTGAAAAGATCAAAGACGAGATGATTGCATGGAGACGCGAACTTCATCAAATTCCGGAACTTGGTCTTACTCTTCCGAAAACGGTAAATTTTGTCACAAAGAAACTGGATGAAATGGGAATTGAATATACGGTCTATGAAGAAAGTTCCAATATTGTTGCCACGATTGGGCACGGAGACACATGCTATATGATCCGCGGCGATATGGATGCCCTTCCCATAGAAGAAAAATCCTGCGAATCATTCGCTTCTACAAACGGATGCATGCACGCCTGCGGACATGATATGCACACGGCAATGATGCTTGGTGCCGCAAAACTGATCAAGGCACATGAATCTGAATTAAACGGTGTTGCAAAGCTTCTGTTCCAGTCAGCAGAAGAAATCTTTGCCGGAGCAAAGGCAGCCATTGCAGGCGGTGTCATGGAGAACCCACATGTTGATTCCGCGCTGGCTCTTCATGTATTTTCTCAGAAACCTCTGGGAACACTTGGCGGCCACAAGGTTCCTGCCGCCGGTGTTTACGGTTTCCGGATCAAACTGACCGGGCAGGGCGTACACGGCTCCTCACCGGAGCACGGTGTCGATCCGATCAATACGGCAATCCATATCCATCTGGGACTGCAGGAACTGATGTCCAGAGAAGTTTCCGGATTTGATGAGGTCGCTCTTACCATTGGCAAATTCCACGCAGGAAGTGCTGCCAATATTATCCCGGAAACAGCAGAACTGGAAGGCACACTCCGCGTATTCGATCCGGTACTTCGTGAGAGAATGATCCAGAGGATTCATACCATCACGCAGAATATCGCCGAGGCATATCGCACCAAGGCTGAGATTGAAGTCCTCAGTGATGTACCGCCTCTTGTATGTGACGAACAGGAAAATGCATGGAGCCGGGACGTGATCCATGAAGTCGATGATTCTCTTATCGTAGATGAATTCCACGCAATGGGATCGGAAGATTTCGCTTGTATCTCCGAACTGGTACCGGCAACCTTCTATATGGTGGGAGCCGGTGTGGAAAATCCGGACGAAAGACTGCCTCAGCATAATCCGAAGATCCGCTTTAATGAAGATGTTCTTCCGATCGGAGCCGCTGTCTATACAACAGCCGTATTAAAAAAACTAAGCCGATAGGTCATATTTGAATACACAACCAGAGTCCTGCAAAATGCCTCCCTTCTCAACGATCAGGCATTTCACAGGACTCCTCCTCTTTTATTTATTCTGTTTTTTTCTGGATACTTCTGCCGCACCTATAATTCCGGCACCACTTACAAACAACAGAATCATCCACGGCATAACTGCATTCGTGTCTCCTGTCTTTACAGAGCCATTGCCCTTTCCGTTTGTCTTATCAGACGGTTTTGCATCACCCTGGTTACCAGTATTATTATTACCAGCATTATCTTTATTGTCGGAATTGTTTTTTTCCTCAACAATTTTAGCCAGCATTTCTGATACATCTGATTTTACAGAGCGTAATGTATCCATTTCTTCTTCTGACAGACTTCCTGACGCAATTAATGCATCAATTTCAGTTGCCAGACGTACGATAGCTTCCTTATCTGCAGAGGTTACAGTCTTTCCTTTATATTCTTTAACTGTTTCTTCAATCTGCTGAATCTTGTTTTCTATGGTCATTGAATGAATCGTAGTATCCAGTTCCATCTTAAGACCTATTGTATCACGGCGTTCACGAAGTACATCAATTGTACTAAGGTTATCTACCGGAGCATCATCCATTGATACGATCGGAGTCAAATTCTCAAATACAGATCCTTCCAATGTTGCGCAGTATTCATTAAAAACTATTTGCACATCTTAAGTCAGATGTTGCTCACAATCGCAGTAATCAATGCTTTAAACTGCGCAGCCACGCGGTCCGCCGTCTCCTGAACCTCTTTGTGATCAAGCTGTTTCGTTGACATACCTGCTGCTAAATTCGTGATACAAGAGATACCGCACACTTCCATTCCCATATGGCGGGCAGCCATTGCCTCGCATGCCGTACTCATTCCCACGGCATCTGCTCCCCAGCTCCTGCACATCCGAATCTCTGCCGGTGTCTCATAGGCCGGCCCGGTGAGCTGTGCATAAACGCCTTCCCGAAGCGAAATTCCAAGTTTCTCCGCCTCTTCCCTGATGATTTCACGGATTCGCAGGCTGTATACCTCACTCATATCCGGGAATCGCGCTCCAAGTTCATCAATATTCGGTCCGATCAGCGGACTCGGAACCGCTGTCGTAATATGATCGGTGATCATCATGAAATCTCCCGGCTTATAGTCAAAGTTCACTCCACCTGCCGCATTGGTAAGAATCAACTTCTTCGCTCCCATCATCCCCATCAATCGGGTCGGAAGCACCACATCAGACATCGGATATCCTTCATAATAATGGACGCGTCCCTGCATGACAACGACCGGAACCTCACCCACATATCCGAACACAAATCTTCCTTTATGCCCCGCCACCGTTGATACCGGAAACCCTTCAATCTCTGTATAATCTACGGTTTGTTCTATCTGAATTCCATCTGCGTAATCGCCAAGCCCCGAGCCGAGGATCAGCGCCACCTCCGGCTGAAAATCCGTTTTTGTTCTTACACTTTTTAAGCACATTTCCAGTTTTTTGTAAATGTCATTCATCGCAAGCCTCCTTCTCCTAAATCAATTTTCTCTGAAACGATTTTCTTTAATCCTTCATACTGTTCTTTGCTGATCAGGATCTGATTACCCTCCTTCGTGATCAGCCCTTCTTCCTGAAATTTCTTCACACCCCTACTCACACTCTTTACGCAAAGTCCCGTCTCATCCGCCAGATTCTGCCGATTTCCCTTGACATGAAGAATTCCATTCTTACTGTATCTCTCATAGCGCTCAACAAAAAGCAGCGCCAGCCTGTCAGATCCCTGCATGAAAAGGTACAGACGGCTGTTCCGCCCCTCTTTGAGAAGATATTCTCCGACCAGTTTTGCCTCATGCTTCAGTGACTGAATATCCGAATACATCCATTTTTCAAATTTATTTCTCGGGAGCTTTACCACCACACAGTCAGTCACAGTACGCAGCGTGGTCATGTATTTGTCCAGATCCATCAGAAATTCCATTCCTCCGAACGCGTAGACCCGGTTAAACTGCATAAAATCGTATGGCGTCCCGTATACCCGATAATCAATTGCTTCGATAATGCCGCTTCCTATAAAAAATATCGTATCTGCCGGTTCCCCTTCTCTTACAAAAATGGTTCCTTTTTTCAGTTCTTCTATCTGAAAGTTCTCCATAAGCCACAACGGAGCACTTTTAAAATATTCTTTAAATTGTTCCTGCCGCTCTTTTTCTACATCCTTCAGGAACGGAAGTGCATCATACAAATAATTATGTTTCACGCATCTTCCTCCTTTCTTTTGACACGGCCATTTTTAGACCAGTTTTTTCAAAATGGAATGTCCGATTGTTCCTTCCGGCATGTTTACGCCGAAATTTTCTGCCACCGAAGCCCCAATAACCGCAAAGGTATCCTCGTTCTCCAGCGCACCGCCGCCTTCCATCTTTCTGGAATAGGCGATAAGCGGCACATATTCCCTGGTGTGATCCGTACCGGTGTAAGTCGGATCATTTCCGTGATCTGCCGTCAGCATCAGCAGGTCATCCTCTCTTAGTTCATCCAGAAGGATACCCAGATTCTTGTCGAATTTCTCGATCTCTTTTGCATATCCTTCTACATCTCTTCGGTGTCCCCAAAGTGCGTCAAAATCAACCAGGTTGACAAAACACAAGCCTCGGAAATCCTTTTTACACAGTTCGATCGTCTGCTCCATGCCATGCACGGAGCTGTTGGAATGATGGGTTTCCGTGATGCCCTCACCGCAGAAAATGTCGTGGATCTTACCCACTCCGATGACATCCAGGCCCGCATCCTTCAGAGCATTCAACGCAGTCGCACCAGTGGGCTTCAGCGCATAATCATGCCGGTTGCTGGTCCGTTTAAACTCACCTTTCTTTTTACCTACATACGGTCTTGCAATGACACGGCCCACACGCCATTCATCCTTCATCGTAATTTCTCTTGCGATCTCACAGCAACGGTATAGATTTTCCAGATCAAAGGTTTCCTCGTTTCCGCAGATCTGCAGCACAGAGTCCGCAGAAGTATAGACGATCATCGCTCCGGTGTTGATTTCTTCCTCACCAAGCTCTTCAATAATCTTTGTTCCGCTGGCGCTCTTATTGCCGATCACCCTCTTACCGCAGCGTTTTTCGAGTTCTTCGATCAGTTCCGGCGGAAATCCTGTATCCGTAAATGTCTTGAACGGTTTTTCTGTTTTAATCCCCATCATCTCCCAATGACCGGTCATGGTATCCTTTCCGTTACTTGCCTCCCCGAGACGCAGGTACCGCCCGGACGGGTCCGGAACAGGTTCCATCGCTCCGGCAGTATGGAGATTCAGCATGCCAAGCTTTCTCAGATTCGGAATGTCCAGTGTTTTCATTTTCTCCAGGATATGTCCGAATGTATCGACTCCCTCATCCCCAAACCTGGGAGAGTCCGGCATGGCACCAATTCCAAGCGAATCCAGAACGATCACAAAAATTCTCTTATATTCATTCATTTCACGCTCACCTCAATCTATGTTTCCTTACCTTCTGTCCAATTTTTCAAGCAGTCGTTTCTTCATTTCTTCATCCACAAACGCTGTCTTTGCCGCATTTTTCATCATATGTAAGATCTCTTCATCTGTAATTCCATAGGTTCTTTGAATAAAATCCAGTTCCTTCGTCAGAGACGTTCTGCTCACGGTCCGGTTATCCGTATTGATTGTGACCATTAATCCTGCATCCAGAAATTCTCTCAGCGGATACGCCTCGGTACCCGGAACCGCTTTTGTCTGCAAATTACTGATCGGGCACATTTCAATTCCCACACCGGCCTTACGTACCAGCTTCTGGATGTCCGGTTTTCCGCGCATGGCGATTCCGTGGCCGATTCTTCCGGCTCCCGCAAGCACAGAGTCTTCTATATTCTGCGCGTTTCCGCATTCACCGGCATGCAGCGTGAACGGCATTCCCAGCTCTTTAACCCGTTTAAACAGACTCATAAAGTCACTCATCGGGTAAACAGCTTCCGCGCCGGCCAGATCTGCAGCACAGACACCCTTGCCCAGAAATTCCCGGGCCGTCCGAATCATCTGATAATTTTCCTCTTCACTGTGATGCCTCATGGCACAGGTAATCACATTATACTCTACTCCAAAATCTTTTTTGCCTTTTTCCAGACCTTTCAGCAATGCAGAAATCACCTGACCGGTTCCCATTTCTTCTGTTACAGATAAAAGCGGGGCAAAACGTATCTCTGCATAGCAGACATTCTCCCGGCTCATCGTGCGAAGCACATCGTATCCCGCTCCTTCGAGGCCATCTTCATCTTTCAGGCAGGAACAGGGCAGGGCGAACTTCTCCAGGTATTCTGCCAGGCTGCGGCAGTCTTCCTCCACACTGAGTTCCCGTACGGAAACCGCTCTGCCAAGCCGCGTTCCGATAAATTCCCGACTCAGCGATCCGTCCAGATGGCAATGAAGCTCTATTTTAGGCAGTTTCTTTAATTCATCGATTGTCATCTTTTACACTCCTAATCTTTCTCGATCCAATTGCTCTGCGGTACGTTTTATCCATCCTGTCTTACGCCAGATTCGTCGGGCCAAATCCCTGCGGGAGCAGTTCTTTCAGTGTAAATATTTCATACTGCTCTTTACCGGTCGCCAGAATGATCTGAAAGGTTTCCGGGTCACAGAATTCCATCATGACCTGACGGCAGACGCCGCAGGGAGCCGCGTATTCTGTCAGGACTCCATCTTTTCCTCCCACAATACAGATTGCCCGAAACTCCCGCTCGCCTTCACTTACCGCCTTAAAAAATGCTGTCCGCTCTGCACAGTTTGTCGGAGTGAAAGCTGCATTTTCGATATTGCATCCTGTATAAAACTTTCCATCCTTCGTAAGCAGCGCCGCTCCGACTTTGAAGCCGGAATACGGTGTATAAGAATATTGAAGCTGACCGATTGCCAGTTCAATCATCTCTTCTGCCAGTTTTTTGTCCATCTGCGAACACCTCCATCTCTTAATATCCGGATGCCTCCTCGCTCTTCACGATCTTAACGATCCGGCTTGTTCCAAGCCGGTCTGCTCCCAGCGCCAGAAACTTCTGTGCATCATCCAGAGAGGAAATTCCCCCTGCTGCCTTCATCTTCACATTCGGACCGATATGTTCTGAGAAAAGCTGAATATCTTCAAAGGTTGCTCCTGCCTTCGAAAATCCGGTGGATGTCTTAATATAGTCTGCCCCGACTTTTGTCACGATCTCGCACATTTTTATTTTTTCTTCATCCGTCAGAAGGCAGGTCTCGATAATGACCTTCAGAATCTTCTCACCGCAGGCTGCTTTCAGCGTACGGATTTCTTCTTCGATAAGATCGTACTTCTGATCCTTCAGCCACCCGATGTTGATCACCATATCAATCTCCGATGCGCCGTTCGCAATCGCGTCCTTTGTCTCGAATTCCTTCGTCTTCGTCGTCATATATCCATTCGGGAATCCGATGACGGTGCAGACCGCCTTCTTCCCTTTAACATATTCACTCGCCTGCTTAACATAGCTTGGTGGGATACATACCGATGCTGTTCCATATTTTACAGCATCGTCGCAGATCTGCCTGATCTCCTCCCATGTAGCCTGCTGAAGCAGCAGAGTATGATCTACATGTTTTAAAATTTCCTTTACATCCATATCCTGTTTCTCCTGTTATTCTGTTATTCTGTTATTCTTCCATCTTCCCGGATCAGGCTGCGGATTGCCTCCACTGCCACCCGAATCGCCATATCGGTATCGTGCACGACCGGATTCTCCAATCCAAGCTTTTCCCGTTCCTGATTTGCCACTACAAGGAAGCAGGAGCCTGCCCGAACATGCAGGCTGCTCGCCACGACAAACATCGCAGCCGATTCCATCTCGGATGCCAGACATCCCAGACGTTTCCATGCTTCCCATTTGTTCAGGAGTTCATAGCTGACCGGCTTCACCTCCGGCTCATGCTGTCCGTAAAAAGCATCCTTGCACTGTACCACACCTACATGGAACGGAAAACCTTTTTTCTTTGCCGCCTCCACGAGCGCGTTGGTCACATGCAGATCCGGTACTGCCGGAAATTCGATAGGCGCATATTCTTTGCTGGTGCCTTCCATGCGTATCGCCCCGGTTGCAACCACGATATCCCCGCTTTTCACGTCGGTCTGCATACCGCCGCAGGTTCCGATCCGGATAAAGGTATCTGCTCCGCAGCGGTACAGTTCCTCCATGGCAATGGATGCAGAAGGCCCGCCGATTCCAGTCGAAGTCACACTCACTTTCACGCCGTCCAGTGTACCGGTATAGGTCACAAATTCCCGGTTATCGGCGATCAAAACCGGATCCTCAAAATACTGTGCGATCTTCACGCACCGTTTCGGATCTCCCGGCATGATCACATATCGGCCGACTTCTCCCTGCGCCACCTGTATATGATATTGTCTGCTCGCATCTTCTGAATAATTCTTCATGTAAATCAAGCTCTCCTTTCTAACGTGCACCTTTGTCGTACGGGATTCCTTCCGCTTTCGGTGCCCTGGATTTCTTCGAAACAAATACCAGCACAACCAGAGATATAATATATGGAAGCATGTTATACACCGTGCTCGGCAGCTTCAGCGCTACCAGAAGATCAAATCCTGTATAAACATTGGAAAGCGCACGGAACAATCCGAACAAGAGCGCTGCAAGTCCGATATTGACCGGTTTCCACTGTCCGAAGATCATAACTGCCAGAGCCAGGAATCCGAAGCCCGCAACACCATTTTCAAATTTCCATTCACTGACACCTGCGGTGATATACACCAGACCGCCAAGTCCGCCAAGAGCACCGGAGATCAGAACGCCCGCATACCGCATTTTATATACATTGATTCCCACCGAATCCGCTGCCTGTGGATGTTCGCCACATGCGCAGAGTCTAAGACCGAATTTTGTCTTATAGAGAACCACATATGCCGCGATCAGCACCAGCAGTGCGATCAGCATAAACCAGTTAAATTCAAATTTCCCGATATTTACAATAAACGCTTTCTTCGCATGTCCATAGGCAACCGTTGAAGATACATTATCTGCATTTTCCGCCGTATTGATTGCTCTTACAAGTACAACCGCAACCGCCGGTCCCAGAAGGTTCAGCGCAGTTCCAACCAGCGTCTGGTCTGCCTTAAACCGGATCGCCGCAACGCCAAGAAGCAGAGAGAAAATCATTCCGATCACCACACTGGCCAGGATTACAAGCAGAATCACAGCCGGAGCTGCTGTCCCTGACGGAAGGAATTTCATCATGAGCGCCCCGCCAAGTGCTCCCATAACCATGATGCCTTCCAGACCGATATTGATAACACCACTATGTTCGGAGAAACAACCTCCAAGTGCCACCAGCACCAGAACAGAAGCAAATATTAATGTATACTGAATCAATAACAACATTATGCTTCGCCTCCTTCCTGTTCTTTTGCGGCGCGCTTTTCATCCCGCTTGTCCAGATATCTGTTAAGCCAGATTTTGAAGAAAAGCACAAAGCCGCACATGTAAATGATGAATGCCGAAATCAGATCCGAAATCTGCGAACAGTACATCGTCTTATCCACATAGGTTCCACCGCTGGTAATATGCTGGATAAAATAAGATGAGAATATCGTTCCGATCGGATTCAGTCCGCCGAGGAACGCAGCCGCTATTCCGTTAAATCCCATAGCCGGAACACTGGTCTGCTGTACCATCCACTGCTCGATCCCACTCAGATAGAAGATCCCCGCTCCGAGCCCCGCAAGTCCTCCTGCGATCATCATCGTCAGGATCGTATTGCTCTTCTCATGCATACCGCAGTATTTCGCAGCCTGCTTGTTCAGACCGGTAGCTTTAAGCTCATATCCGAATTTCGTCTTCTCCATAACGATCCACACTACGATTGCGATGAGCACCGAAAACACGATTCCGATCGTCACGAACTGATTGTTGGAAAACAATTTATCCAGTCCCATCGTCGGAAGCAGCGCATCCTTATTCACACTGGAAAGCGGCCGCGTATACGGCGTGGACTGCTCTTTTACACCAGTCAAAAGCATATTCACACAGTAAAGCGAGGTCCAGTTCAGCATGATACAGGAAATAACTTCATTTACATTAAAATATGCTTTCAACGCACCGGAAATCCCCCCGACAATTGCCGCCGCAAGCATGGCCGCAAGCAGGCATATATACCATGGCATATCGAATTTCAATCCGAAATAGAGACAGGCGCCGGCACCAACTACATACTGACCGGCCGCACCGATATTAAATAATCCCACTTTATATGCAAAAAGTACCGATAATGCACACATTAAAAGTGCTGAAGCCTTTACCAGTGTCGTTCCCAGATATTTTTTTGCCGCCACCGCACTCGGATAATATAAAAAGTTCTTCAAAATAGCAACAATTGCTTTTCCTGCCCCTTTCGGGTTGATGATCAGAAGTACAATATAGCCGATCAGGAGACCAATGATAATACAGAGCAATGACGCCAGAATTGTCTGAAAACCGTTGTTCCTTAAAATACTTTGCTTCTTTTTCGGTTTCTTATCCATTGATTATGCCTCCTTTCTCTTAGAACCGGCCATATAGAGTCCCAGTTCTTCCACCGTAACATGTTTCGGATCGAATTCCCCTACGATTTCCCCTTCGTACATAACCAGAATTCTGTCCGAAACATTCATAACCTCATCCAGTTCCAGGCTTATGAGCAGAACGCCTTTCCCGGCATCTCTTTGTGCCACCAGTTCTTTATGCACATTCTCAATCGCTCCTACATCCAGTCCGCGGGTTGGCTGTACCGCTACCAGAAGTTCCGGATTCTTATCGATCTCCCGGGCTATGATCGCCTTCTGCTGATTGCCGCCGGACATGGATCTGGCTTTCGTGACCGGTCCCTGACCGGAACGGATGTCGTACTGTTCGATCAGATGCTCTGCATACTCTCTTATTTCTTTCCGTTTCAAAAATCCAAATTTGCTCGTGAACTGTGGTTCGAAATATCTCTGAAGAATCAGGTTGTACTCCAGAGAATAATCCAGAACCAGCCCATGTTTATGACGGTCTTCCGGGATATGGCTCATACCGGAAGTCAGACGTTTCCGAATCGGCATATGAGTGATATCCACCCCGTTCAGGGTGATCGTACCGCCGGTCACCGGTTCGAGTCCGGTAAGCCCATAGACAAATTCAGTCTGACCGTTTCCATCGATTCCTGCAATGCAGACGATCTCACCTCTTCGAACCTGCAAAGATACCTGATTGACTGCATTATTCTTATGCCGCTTTGATGCCACCGTCATTCCCTGAATATCAAGTAATACTTCCTTCGGTTCAGCCGGCTTCTTTTCTACTACAAAATTAACATCCCGGCCTACCATCATCGCAGAAAGCTTCTCCGGTGTCGTGTCTTTGATATCTACCGTACCAATATATTTTCCTTTTCTCAGTACACTGCAGCGGTCTGCCACCTGCATAATCTCGGCAAGCTTATGAGTAATGAAAAGAATACTCTTTCCTTCTGCAGCCAGATTTTTCATGATCGTCATCAACTCCTGGATCTCCTGCGGTGTCAGCACAGCAGTCGGCTCGTCGAAGATCAGAATCTCATTGTCACGATACAGCATTTTCAGAATCTCTGTTCGCTGCTGCATACCAACGGTAATATCCTCGACCAGTGCATCCGGATCCACTGAAAGTCCATACCGCTCCGAAAGTTCCATAACCTTCTTTCTTGCCTCGGCTTTCTGAAGAAAACCTCCCTTGGTGGTCTCCACCCCCAGAATGATATTATCCAGAACGCTGAAACACTCAACCAGTTTAAAATGCTGATGCACCATTCCGATTCCCAGATCATTAGCATCATTCGGATCGTTAATGGTAACTTTCTTCCCGTCTTTGTGAATCTCGCCCTCCTCCGGCTGATAAAGACCAAAGAGTACGCTCATTAATGTGGACTTTCCTGCACCATTTTCTCCCAACAAAGCATGAATCTCACCTTTTTTCAACTGTAAAGTAATATTATCGTTTGCAATGATTCCCGGAAAACGCTTCGTAATATTCAGCATCTCAATTGCATACTCTCCCATCCTTTACACACCTCCTGTCATTGATTATCCTTTCCCTATTTTAAAAGGGAGCGGACCACCGCCCACTCCCCTTGCAGTTTCAGTTACATTTATTTAATGCTGCCGTAGTCATTAACTTTGATTGTCGTTGCCGGCATTGCCGTAATATCATTGGATACGGTAATTTCTCCAGAGTACATTGACTTCACGAGTGTGCGATAATCATCCTCTGTAAATCCGTCGCCCCACTGTGTGCTTTCAAGCGGAAGCTGAACATAGTTTTCTTCCGGATTTTCGGAAACCAGACCAAGATTATCGATCTTGCCTGCGTAGTCACTCCATTTGCCACCCTTAATATCTGTAAGAACCGTATTAACCGTTGCAGCAAGTCCCTTCATAGCAGAAGTAACTGTGATTCCTTCGCCGTATGCATCAATCGTAGGAGCCTGATCAGAGTCAACACCAATCACTTTACCTCCGGTCTTCACTGCTGCTTCGACTGCGGATGTCCAGATACCGCCGCCGCAGGCAAATACGATTTCCACATTCTTTGATCCATACCAGGTATCCATGTAAGCTGTGATATCAGCATCGCCATAGAACTGTCCACCGCATACATACTCGATTTCAATCTGATCTGCGATTCCAAGTTCTTCTGCCGCAGCGTTAGCTCCCTGCACATATCCGTATCCGAAACGTGTAACCGCCGGCACTGCCATACCGCCGAGGAATCCAAGGTGCTTATAACCTAATTTAACAGCTGCGTATCCTGCCATATATCCGGAAAGTTCCTCCTGATAGGTACAGCAGTAAACATTATCTGTGTTATAGTAATCTGCTACGTTGTAGTCGTCCGGATTGTAAGTGTATCCTTCTCCAACGCCCTTCTCACAGATATCTCCTGCTCCAACATCCAATGCAACAAATTTTACATCCGGATAGTTTTCAGACTGAGCAACTACCGTTCCTGCGAACATATATCCCGGCATAACAACGACATTTGCGCCATCAGCCACTGCCTGATCTACACTTGCGTTTCGCGCTTCATCCGAATCGCTCTCCGGCTTGTAGTAATTGAATTCCACATCGTTCTTTTCGCTCCAGGCTTTACAGCTCTCATATGTTGTCTGATTAAAGCTCTGATCTGTAATATCTCCGGAGTCGGTGATCATGGCAATCTGCATGTTTTCACCGGAAGTATCCTCTTTCTTTCCTCCGTCTGTACTACTGTCTGATGAGCCGCCGCATGCTGCCAGTGAAAATGCCATCATACCTGCAAGTAACACTGCAATAAGTCTCTTTTTCATAAAAACAGTTCCTCCTTCTTATTCATTGTTATTTTTGCCCTTTTGTCTTTCTTTATTCCGGTATCAGAAACACCCGGAACTGACAATCTTGTAGTAATTATGACATATGTCTCGATAATATCATAGGACTTGAGTCTCTTTTTTTGAAAATATTTTGCATTTTGTCGCAAATAGACATTTTTCCGCTTTGTTATTTATGCATTTTTTACAGTTCGTTTTTTAACCAAAAAGGATTTTGTCCCTTTTTGGAACTATCAACGCTTCTAACTTAAAAGGGCCGCCGAACCTCTTTGGAATATACATGGCAAAAAGCGGACAGCTTACGCTGTCCACTTTCCCCTTAATGACAAATTTGCTCTATTCTTCTGCATCGTCTGCCTGTAATACTTCTTCGTATTTTTCAAGAATCAGTTTCTGAATACGCTCTCTCGTCCCGGAATTAATCGGATGTGCGATATCACGATATTCTCCATCCATCGCTTTCTTACTTGGCATTGCGATGAAAAGTCCTTTTTCGCCTTCAATTACTTTGATGTCATGAACAACAAACTCTTCATCCATTGTAATTGACACAACTGCTTTTAACTTTCCTTCCTTCGCTACCTTCCTCACGCGTACATCTGTGATTTGCATTTTTCTAGCCCCTTTCTCCAGTAATGCATACGACTAACCCTCTGGTCCTTATAATGCATACCTCTCGTTCTTTTCTACTACTACCTTCACACCATTTTCTCCAACGTGGCGCGTATTTGCCCGAATTGTGTCGCGACTTTCTACGATACAGTTTTCTATGTATGTATTATCCCCCAGATAAACATCATTCAGAATGATCGAATTCTTAATCACACAATTATTTCCGACAAATGCTTTCTTAAACAGAATGGAATTTTCCACTGTACCGTTGATGATACATCCGCTGGAAATCAGACTGTTCTTCACAACGGATCCCGGGTTATACTTTGCCGGCGGCAAATCTGTAACTTTTGAATAAATATCTGGGTGTTGTTTAAAGAAATAATTTCTTACTTCCGGTTTCAGGAAATCCATATTCGTCTTATAATAAGCATCTACTGTTGAAATATTGCTCCAGTAGCTATTTATTTTATAACCGTATATCTTCTTCAGATTCTTGTATCTGATCAGGATATCCGTTACAAAATCATGTCTCTCTTCTTCGGCGCTCCGTTCAATCAGTTCAATGAGCTGCCTTCTGCGGATCACATAAATTCCGGTCGAGATCGTCGTCGCATTCGTGATCATCGGCTTTTCTTCAAACTCCTGGATCCGCATAGTCTCGTCCATTTTGACCGTACCGAAACGTGTCGGATCCTCTCCCGGATCCAGATCCTTGCAAACCACTGTAATATCGGCCTTCTTAGCGATATGATATTCCAGCACTTTATTATAATCCAGTTTATAAACGGCATCACCGGACGTAATGATCACATACGGCTCATGACACCTTTTCAGGAAATCGAGATTCTGGTAAATAGCATCCGCCGTTCCACGATACCAATATCCGTTATCCGCCGTTATGGTCGGCGTAAATACATAGAGTCCTCCCTGTTTTCTTCCGAAATCCCACCATTTGGAGGAATTCAGATGTTCGTTCAGTGAGCGGGCATTATACTGTGTCAATACTGCTACCTTCTGTATATGAGAATTCGACATACTGCTGAGTGCAAAGTCAATACACCGGTAGCTGCCTGCGATCGGCATCGCTGCCACCGCACGTTTCTGGGTAAGTTCACGCATCTTGTTGCTGTTTCCGCCCGCTAAAATAAGTCCTACCGCTTTCATGATCTGTCACCCGCCTTTACTAATGCTCCGCCGCTTTCAAGAACGCCGTTTTCATAATCTTCCTTCATCGTAACTCCACTGATTGCAGTGTTTTTACCAATCTGGACACCGGACGGAATGACCGAGTTTTCTCCGATCGTCACAAGTCCGGAATTGTAAATATCGGGTCTGAGGCAGTTCGGTGCCTCACTTCCGATTCCCATTGTAACATTATCACCAACCGTGACATTCTCCGCAATAATGACCTTGTCCACCACGCAGTGTTCACCGATCGTTACATCTTTCATAATGATCGAGTCACGCACCACCGTGCCCTTTCCGATCGTGACACCGGAACTGATCACACAATTGCGCACTTCTCCGTAAATCTCCGCACCGTCACCGATGATGCTCCGTTCAATGACAGACTGATCTGAAATGTATTGTGGCGGAATAATATCACTGTTTGTATAAATCTTCCAGAATTCTTCGTATAAATTAAATTCGGGAATGATATCGATCAGCTCCATATTGGCTTCCCAGTAGGAACTGAGTGTACCGACGTCCTTCCAATATCCATTATACTCATATGCGAACAGTCTCTTATCATTCTGATGGCAATACGGAATGATATGCTTGCCGAAGTCGCATCCCGGTTGATCGGAGAGTTTCAAAAGCGCATCCTTCAATACCGGCCAACTGAAAATATAGATACCCATGGATGCAAGATTACTCCGTGGATGTTCCGGTTTCTCCTCAAATTCCGTGATTCTGTTATCATCATCTGTAATAACGATTCCGAAACGGCTTGCCTCCTCAAGCGGAACCGGCATTGCCGCGATCGTCACATCCGCATGGTTCTCTTTATGGAAATCCAGCATCACCTCATAGTCCATCTTATAAATGTGGTCACCGGATAAGATCAGCACATAATCAGGATTAAAGGTCTCCATATAATCCAGATTCTGGTATATCGCATTAGCCGTTCCCGTATACCATTCACTGTTGCTGCTCTTTTCATACGGTGGTAGAATCGATACCCCTCCAATATTACGATCCAAGTCCCAAGGAATTCCGATTCCTATATGTGTGTTGAGTCGTAAGGGCTGATATTGAGTCAATACTCCTACGGTGTCAATTCCCGAGTTGATGCAGTTGCTAAGCGGAAAATCGATAATACGGTATTTTCCTCCGAAAGCCACAGCCGGCTTGGCTACCTTGGCAGTCAGTACTCCGAGTCTGCTTCCCTGACCTCCCGCGAGTAACATCGCTATCATCTCTTTCTTAATCATGTCGTCACCCCTTCTCAGTAATTCTAGTTCTTACATTATAACATATCGCCTTCGTATAGTGAACAATTTTTACAAAAAAAAATCGTTCGTCCCGTTCTTTTTATGAAAATATCACAAAAAGAAATCTCCTGTTTTTTCATATGTAGATTATGATATAATAATTTTACAAAAACCTTTAATATTATTATATGAGAATAGGAAGTGTATTTATGTATAAAATTGATTTTAATCATCCATGCCATGTTCACTTTATCGGAATCGGAGGCATCAGCATGAGCGGACTTGCGGAAATCCTCATGAAAGAGGGATTTACGGTATCCGGTTCTGACAACAAAGAGTCCTCGCTCACGGATCACCTCACCGATAAAGGTGCCGTTATTTTTTACGGCCAGAAGGCTTCCAATATAATCGACGGCATTAATGTCGTTGTTTACACCGCAGCCATTCACGAGGATAATGAAGAATTCATGGAAGCAAAGCGGCAGGGACTTCCGATGCTTTCCCGCGCTGAACTGCTCGGACAGCTTATGACCAATTACGATACGCCCATCGCCGTTTCCGGAACACATGGGAAGACCACGACAACGTCCATGCTGTCACACATTTTTCTCGCCGGAGACATGGACCCCACGATTTCCGTGGGCGGAATCCTCAAGGCGATTCACGGCAACATCCGTGTGGGAAGCTCCGGACTTTTCGTCACAGAAGCCTGCGAGTATACGAACAGCTTCCTGCATTTCTTCCCAAAGATCAGCGTGATCCTGAATATCGATGCCGATCATCTGGATTTCTTCAAGGATCTGGATGACATCCGCCACTCGTTCCGCCTTTTCGCAGAACTCCTGCCGGAAGACGGAACCCTGGTGATCAACGGCGACATCGAAAACCTCTCTTATATTACAGACGGACTTGCCTGTCGCGTTGTGACATTCGGTCGGGAAGCTTCTCTTGATTACAGTGCTTCCGATATTCAATACGATGAACAGGGAAATGCATCCTTTGATCTCATCCGGCACGGGAAACCGTCCGGGCATGTGACATTATCTGTAGGCGGAGAACACAATGTTTATAATGCGCTTTCCGCCATTGCTGTTGCGGATCTCCTGGGCGTATCAGCAGAAACGATACAGGAAGGCCTCCTTTCCTTCCACGGAACAGACCGCCGTTTTGAGTACAAGGGAGAATTTAACGGTATTACCGTGATCGATGATTACGCACATCATCCCACGGAGATCGAAGCGACCCTGAAAAGTGCTGCCCACTACCCGCACAGAGAACTGTGGTGCATCTTCCAGCCCCACACCTACACCAGAACGAAAGCACTGTTCGATGAATTTGCACAGGCACTTTCACACACAGACCATCTGATCCTGGCAGATATTTATGCAGCGCGAGAGACTGATACCCTGGGCATCTCCTCAGAACAGCTTGCCCGTGCAGCCGCCTCTTACGGCTGTGACGCCATCTATCTGCCAAGCTTTGATGAGATAGAAAAATACGTCAGGGATCACTGTCAATCAGGGGACTTGTTGATAACTATGGGCGCGGGAGACGTTGTAAATATTGGGGAAGATCTCTTAAAAGCCTAGTTATCCCCATTATCCCCACAGTTTTATCAACAAAAAACATCAAATTCTCGTAAAATAATTCTTTTTCCTGCCGCAACTTCATGCTATGATTAAATGGCATCAAATTTACGAACATTAAAGGAGCAGGAACATGAGTGCATTGGTTTTGCGTAATCGTTTCCAGGGCAATACGACTCTGGTCGAGAATGAATTTATAGACAATTACATGGCGGCAGCGAACGGCGAATTTGTCAAGATCTATCTCCTCCTGCTTCGTCATATCAATAATCCGGACGTGTCCCTCAGCATTTCCAGGATTGCCGATTATCTTGAGAACACAGAGGGAGATGTTCTGCGCGCATTGAAGTACTGGGAGAAGCAGGGACTTCTGAGGTTGGAATATGATACGGATCAGAATATCATTGGTCTGGATCTGGTATCTCCTTCCGCACCAAATGCCGCACCCCCGGTCAGACCGGAACCGGTGCCCCGTGAAGCACAGAGTACACCCGCACAGGCGGCGCCCGTTTCCAATCCGAAGTCTGTTGTGAACCGCAAGGAATTAAAGCAGATTCTTTTTGTCGCCGAGCAGTATCTTGGCAAGACTTTAAGCCGAACCGATGTGGACACAATTACCTATTTTTATGACACACTCGGCTTTTCTGCTGATCTGATTGAATATTTAATCGAATATTGTGTCGAAAATGGTCATCGGAGTATGCACTATATCCAGAAAGTTGCTCTGTCCTGGGCGGACGAGCACATCACCAGCGTGGAACAGGCGAAGAATACATCCGCGCTTTATAACAAAACATGCTACTCCATTCTGAATGCATTTGGAATCAAGGGCCGCGGACCTGCCGCTTCCGAATTAGAATACATACGCAAATGGACCGCAACCGACGGGATCGATCTGGAACTGATCCTCGAGGCCTGCAACCGTACCATGGCAGCGATTCATCAGCCCAGTTTTGAATACACGGACAAGATCCTTCAGAACTGGCGCAGCAGAAATGTACATACTCTCACCGATGTCCGTGTTCTTGACTCTGCTTACGAACAGGAAAAAAACGCCCAGAAGAAGAATCCGCGCCGCACACCGGTGCAGTCTGCGCCATCCAAATTCCGCAGTTTCGAAGAACGCTCCTATGATATGGACGAATTGACGAAAGAATTACTGCGAAGCAACTAAGAAAGGGAGAATACCGTGCCGTTAACCAATTCGCAATATAATACGCTGATGCGTATCTATGAAGAGAAACAGGTACGCAGCCGAGACCGCCTGAATCTTCATTTTGAACGGGTATATGAGGCCGTTCCGGAAATAAAATCCCTGGATGATTCTATTTCCTATTACAGCGTACAACAGGCACGCAAGCTGCTTTCCGGAGATGAAAGTGCTTTGCCTGCGCTGAAGAAACAACTTCATGAGCTTTCCCAGAGAAGGGCACAGCTTCTTGTGGAGAACGGTTTTCCGGCAGATTATCTGGAAGCCACTTACGAATGCCCCGACTGCAAAGATACCGGTTATATCGGTAACCAGAAATGCCATTGCTTTTTAAAATCAATCATTGATTTGTTTTATACTCAGTCGAATCTAAAGGGAATTCTTGAGCATGAGAATTTTGACACTTTTTCATTCGACTATTATTCCAAAAATTATATAGATCGTTTGTCCGGACAGACTTCGCGGGCTCTTGCCGAAAAAGCCTACTTTGAGTGTATGAATTTCATCCGCAATTTCGATACCGCCCATGAAAATCTGCTTCTGTTTGGCACTACCGGAATCGGAAAGACGTTTCTCTCCCACTGTATTGCCAGAGAAATCATGCAGTCCGTACATTCCGTTCTTTATCTGACTGCCAGCGAACTTTTCGATTCGCTGCTTGACAAAACCCTGAATAAAACTGACGACAGTCAGTTATTATATGAACAGATTCAAACTTGCGATCTGCTGATTATTGATGACCTGGGAACGGAACGCAATACCGATTTCGTCGTTTCCCAGCTGTTCGTGTGTCTGAATGACCGTATTCTGAATAACCGCTCCACGATCATTTCCACGAACCTCACCCTTGAAAAGATTAAGTCCAACTATACGGAACGGACTTTTTCCCGTATCAGCAATCATTACAAAATTCTTCGCCTTGCCGGCGATGACATTCGTATTCAAAAAAAACTAATGAACAGGGAGGAACTCTAAATGTTACACCGCAAAGAACGTATTCTTGACAATATTCCGGTAGGGTCACTCGGCATTATCGCCGTTGACGGCTGTCAGGAAATGGGCGCCCGCGTAAATGACTACCTGGTAAGATGGCGCAAAGAGGACGAAAGTGCCAACAAAGATCATATTGTTTTCAACGGATATGAGAAGGATACTTATCTCATTGATGCAAAGGTTCCACGTTTTGGTTCCGGAGAAGCAAAAGGAATCATTGAAGAGTCCGTAAGGGGAATGGATCTCTATCTGATGGTTGATGTCTGCAATTATAGTCTCACCTACTCCTTGACCGGTAATATCAATCATATGTCTCCGGACGATCATTTCCAGAATCTAAAGCGTATTATCGCTGCTGTAGGTGGAAAAGCCCGCAGATTGAATGTTATTATGCCTTTCCTCTATGAGAGCCGCCAGCATAAGAGAAGCGGACGCGAATCACTGGACTGTGCTCTTGCGCTGCAGGAACTGGTCCGCATGGGCGTTGACAATATCATCACATTTGATGCACACGATCCCCGTGTACAAAACGCAATTCCACTCAGTGGTTTCGAGACGATACGTCCGACTTATCAGTTTGTGAAGGGTCTATTAGATAACGTAAAGGATCTTCAGATCGACAGTGAACATATGATGGCGATCAGCCCGGATGAAGGCGCCACCGAACGTGCAATCTACCTTGCGAACGTACTTGGTCTTGATATGGGTATGTTCTACAAGCGACGTGATTATACCCGCGTTGTGGATGGCCGCAATCCGATTGTCGCACATGAATTCCTTGGCTCTTCTGTGGAGGGAAAAGACGTCATTATTCTGGATGATATGATTTCTTCCGGCGACAGCATCCTCGATGTAGCCGGACAGCTCAAGGCAAGAAAAGCAAAACGAATCTATGCGGCTGCTACCTTCGGTCTCTTTACAAACGGTATGGGTAAATTTGACAAAGCATACGAAGACGGTCTGCTCGATGGTGTTCTGACAACTAACCTGATCTACCAGTCACCGGAGCTTTTAAGCCGTCCATATTACATCAACTGTGATATGAGCAAATACATCGCTCTTGTAATTGACACCCTGAATCACGACGGATCTATCAGCAGTATTCTTGATCCAAGCGAACGTATTCAGAACATTGT
The DNA here is from genome assembly GCF_052065755.1 of Bariatricus sp. HCP28S3_D3. Lineage (NCBI taxonomy): Bacteria > Bacillati > Bacillota > Clostridia > Lachnospirales > Lachnospiraceae > Bariatricus > Bariatricus sp. HCP28S3_D3. The sequence continues at coordinate 32,236 of NZ_JBQHTK010000013.1, forward strand.
TCAGAAATACAAGAATGGGGAAGATTTCTAAATTTTAATATAGGTATTCCTTATCACAAAAGGCTGTGTGAAAAACTATTGTCCTCGTTTTCACACAGCCTTTTTTCAATACCAATATACAGCCCTTATAAACATATCTTATGATACGAAATCCCGTTTCTTTTCAAAGCTTCTTCTTCTCTACTCTGGCATGTAAAGATCAGTACCTGCTTCCGATTCCTTTCCAGCCAACGCAGTACCGCGCTCAGGCGCCGGTCATCATAACAGACAAACGCATCATCAAAGACCACAGGGAATTCTTCTTCATGGAGAATCTCCGCTGCAGCCATACGAAGAGCAAAATAAATCTGTTCCAGCGTTCCCTTACTAACCTGATCCATTGTGATGATTCTGCCTTCCACCAGAAGCTGTACACGCATTGCATCGTCCACCCAGACCTTTTCATATACGCCTTCCGTCACCTCACACAGGATCTCGGAAACACGACAGTTCAGTCTCTGTCCAAACCTGCCCTGCATTTCTTTCGACAGCTGATTCATTCGTTCCGCCGCAATCTCATAGGCCCGGCGATGTTTTTCCAATTCTTTGATGTCGTCACCGACTTCATCCATCTCATCCAGTTGTTCTGACAGATTCTCATACTGTACCTTCTTCTCACGGTACTCCTCCCTAAGCCGCTCCACCTGCCACCTGAGCTTTTCGGTATCTGCTTCCATTTTCTTCTGCTCCTGCGTCTTTTCCTCATCTTCCGCTTTCTTTTTGCGTCCGTCTTTCATACGGTTCCACAAATGCATCCCCTCTGCAAGCGCAATCACAATTGTAATCAGGAAATTCCATGGACGTTTAAAGAGTATAAAGGATAAGATCACCGCCAAAAGCATTGCCAAAAGCACAGCCGGATGAACACGCCAGTTGGAAAAAACACCCTTCCCTGCTTCTTCCTCCGCCGCCTTCCGCAGCTCTTCTCTTCTTTTCCCACAGCTTTCCATTCTGTCGTTCCAGGCATCTTCTGCCTGCTGCAGATCCTTCTCCAGCCGGTGCAGATCCCGCCAAACATAAGAAATCTCCAGCTCAATCTTCTCCCGTTTTTCCTGTTTCTGCCGTCCGTGTTCACGAATTGCTTTTTCCGTCTCTTTTTTTCTCTCGCCTAAAAGTTCCAGTGCCGCCGATAGATTCATTTCACCATTGCCGGTCGCATAATAATTCGCGGCATAATCTTTAAGCCTTGCCGAAAGCGCCGCTGTTGTAGCGGCACGCATCTGCCCCACCGCCACGGTATTTTCAAAATCCGCCTCAGTCATTCCGTCAAGTAGTACATCCAGATCCCCATGCTCCAAAGAAAGCTGTTCCCCGTCATCCTCACAGAAGAGCAGTGCACTCTTCGCGTACTTGTCAAAATGTCGCTCCAGACGGAAATTTCGTCTGCCACAGGTAAACCGAATCACCCCCGCATAATAATTCGGGTTCTCCCATGGTTCATATCTGCTGAAGGTGTCGTTGGCCGCCGCTCTTCCCCGTCCGCGTTCCATCCCAAAAAGCATCCCTTTTAAAAATGTATGAACCGTCGTCTTTCCGGCACCATTTTCCCCATAGATCAGATTCATTCCATCCGAAAACCTGATATTTTTATTTGAGAACTTTCCAAAGTTCTCCAGCACCAGCTCTTTAATCTCCATTTTCTATCCCCTTTTCGTCTCCAGAAGCGCTTTCACGCCCTCAAAAAGCGCCAGAGCTTCCTCACTTCCTTCCGGACTTTGTTTCAGACTTTCGATGTATACTCCCAACAAATTATCTTTGTTCTGCTCCGCCAACATTTCAAAGTCATACGCAGGTTTTGTCTCGTCCACAAATTCAAGTACATTTCCATATGCATCCATTCCAGAGACATCATACACCTGATCCGGACTGCGATATCCGTCAAGTATAATCTTGTACAGATTCTGTGTTCCTCCGGAGACGATCATCTGTGCAATCTTCTCCCTTAATTCTCTTCCTGTCATCTGCTCTGTAGTTTCCACTTTCATATGAACATACTCCCGGGACGCAAACGGAACGAATTCTGTCTTGACGGATTTTCCTCGAATCTCTCCGATTATATATCCATGTTTTCCGACATCATTCTTGTCTGTCGGTTCCAAAGACCCCGAATAATAGATATGGTTTTTCTCAATCTCCATCGGCCGATGTATATGCCCGAGTGCTACATAATCATACCCCAAGTTCATAATATTGTTTCTTTGAATCGGGATATGCTTCTCATCCCCGCCATGGGCTATCAGGATCTCAACCGGCTGTTTCTTCTGTGGAAACGCATCGGTATACAGTGCTTCACGGATTTCTTTCTGCCCGTAACTGAAACCATAGACGCTGGTTCCCAACTCCTCAAATTCCACAAATCCCATAGTCTGCTCCAGCAACGGATAGACCTGGCTTTTCCACTGATATGTAAGATAATAAGAAGATGGTTTTAGATAATCGTGATTCCCGGCGATGAACACGATCTTTGTGTGCGTTAGCTGTGAAAAAAGATAATCCACTTCCTTCAGTTCCCTAAGAAGAGGCTGTCTGTGAAACAGATCTCCCGCAATCAGAAGAAGATCCACCTGTTCTTCCTCACACACCTTAACCAGACGTTCCAGACTGTTCCACAATTCTTCCGCCCGTCTCTGGCTATACGCGCTTCCTGCGTCTGGCGATGCTCCAAGATGGATGTCTGCTGTGTGTATAAACCTCATCAATCTCCCCCTCCTTTTCCATCGGCAAATCCACGATCATCCGGGTTCTTCCGTCTTCACTTTCGGCGCGCATCGAGCCACCATGCAGTTCTACGATTTCTTTCGCGATAGCAAGCCCCAGCCCGGCACCACCCGTTGTACTGGAGCGCGCCGCATCTGCCCTGTAAAATTTATTAAAAATCTTTTCCAGCTTATCTGCCGGAATGGTATCTCCTTCATTTTCAAAAACGATCTCAACAATCTGCTCCTTTTGCCGGGCCAGTATTCGAAGTTCTGTATCGCTTCGGCAGTAGGCAATCGCATTTCTCAGAATATTGTCAAATACTCTGGCCAGTTTATCCGGATCTCCCTTGATCAACAGATTCCCCTCCGTCTGAACTGTGCAGATGAGATTCTTTTCCTGCAGGACCGCATACAATTCATCCGCGATCTGCTCCAGCATCATATCCAGATCCAATTCCACCGGCTCCAGTGTAATATCCTGAAGATTCAGACGCGTGATCTCAAAGAATTCATTGATCAGATCGCCGAGACGGATCGCCTTCTCCAAAGAAATGTGCGTATACCTGGCCCGTTCTGCCTCCGACATTTCCGGATTCGTATCCAGCATCGTCAGATACGCCACCACCGAAGTCAGCGGTGTCTTCAGATCATGCGCCAGGAACAATACCAGATCATTTTTCTTCTCTTCGATCTCCTGCGCTTCTTTTTCCTGTTTTTTCAGTGTCTGCTTGATTTCATTCAGACGATCCTCCAGCGGTTTCAATTCCGTGATAAGCCGGATGGGCTGATCCGAATCAGAGAGAATGTTCTCGATTCCATCACCGATCTGATCCATGTATCTGGTCATTTTCGATAGCGCAATATAGAAGAATAGCGAAAAAAGAGCCAGAAATCCCAGAATCATAAAAAATACTTTGTTATCCCCGATCAGCAGCCAGTACAGATGAATGGCCGTTCCCTCTTCCACATGCAGGGTTTCCATCAGCTTCAGAAACAGATTTGCAAAGCTGTCGTTATACACGCCGTCGATCACATACTCCAGAATCACACCGCCTACCAATACCGTGAGTGCTGTCACAAAAACCGTCTGAAGCAAAATACTGAGTTTTAATTTACGGTAATTATTCTTCAACCTTATACCCAACTCCCCACACCGTCTTGATAAAGTCCGATTTTCCGGTAGGACCGCTCATTTTCTCGCGCAGATGCCGAATATGAACCATGACGGTATTATTGCTGTTTTTATAGTAGTTTTCATGCCAGACCGATTCAAATAACTCCTCCGAACTGATCACCTTCCCACGGTTCTCGCAGAGCAGCCACAAAATATCAAATTCAATCGGAGTCAGCGTCAACGACCGCTCATTGTATGTACATTCATGTGACTGCTTGTTCAGAACCAGCCCGCCGAAATCAATCACATCCCCCTCGCTCCTGCTCTTATCATTGTACTGCGTATAGCGGCGCATCTGCGCTTTCACTCTGGCGACAAGCTCCAACGGATTAAACGGTTTCGGGATGTAATCATCTGCTCCCATTGTAAGTCCGGTAATCTTGTCCAGATATTCCGTTTTTGCCGTCAGCATAATGACCGGAAATGTGTATTTCTCCCGGATTTTCTTCAGAATAGTGAAGCCGTCGATATCGGGAAGCATCACATCCAGAATGGCCAGATCAATTCTCGTGCTCTCAATACAGTCCAACGCATCCTGCCCCGTATAAAACTTCAGGACATGGTATTCATTCTGCAGATACAGATCCACGACATCTGCAATCTCTTTTTCATCATCCACAATTAATATTGTATTCATACTCCTTCCTCCTTCTCTTATGCCCCCTCAAGCCTTCTTCTCATCTTTCCACTGATGTACAGAGTAAAACATCGCCGCAGCTGGCGCCTCTTAAGCCTCCATCTGCGGCGTTTTCTCACTTTCTAAAGTTCACAGTTATTAACCGTTCTCGGGAACGGAATCACATCGCGAATATTGGACATACCGGTGAGATACATGATGCATCTCTCGAATCCCAGACCAAATCCTGCATGTCTTGTGGAACCATATTTTCTCAAATCCAGATAGAACTGATAATCTTCCGTTTTCAGGTTCAGTTCCTTCATACGGGCAAGAAGCTTGTCGTAGTCATCCTCCCTCTGACTTCCTCCGATGATCTCACCGATTCCCGGAACCAGACAGTCCACAGCTGCAACCGTCTTGTTATCATCGTTCATCTTCATATAGAACGCTTTGATCTCCTTCGGATAATCTGTCACAAATACCGGGCGCTTGAATACCTGTTCTGTCAGATACCGCTCATGCTCGGTCTGAAGATCTGTTCCCCAGGATACCTTATATTCAAAATTCTCATTATTCTTTTCCAGAATCTCAATTGCTTCGGTGTAAGTCACACGGGCAAACTCAGAATTAACCACATTATTCAGCCGCTCCAGAAGCCCCTTGTACACAAATGAATTGAAGAAATTCATCTCTTCCGGTGCATTTTCCATCACGTAACGAATAATATATTTCAGCATGCTCTCTGCAAGTATCATGTCATCATCCAGATCCGCAAATGCGATCTCCGGTTCGATCATCCAGAACTCAGCCGCATGGCGGGTTGTATTGGAATTCTCTGCACGGAACGTAGGCCCGAAGGTATAAATATTCCGGAACGCCTGTGCAAATGTCTCTCCGTTCAGCTGTCCGCTTACCGTCAGATTGGTTTCCTTATTAAAGAAATCCTTTGTGTAATCTACAGTTCCGTCCGGATTCTTCGGCAGATTCTCCAGATCCAGTGTGGTAACGCGGAACATCTCTCCCGCTCCCTCACAGTCACTTCCGGTGATCAGCGGTGTATGCACATACACAAATCCTCTTTCCTGGAAGAATTTGTGGATCGCATACGCGGTCAGGGAACGAACACGGAATACAGCCTGGAATGTATTCGTTCTCGGGCGCAAATGTGAAATTGTTCTCAAATATTCGAAACTATGGCGTTTCTTCTGAAGCGGATAATCCGGAGCAGATGCTCCTTCAATCTCAATCTCTTCCGCCTGAATCTCAAAAGGCTGCTTTGCTTCCGGAGTTGCCACCAGTGTTCCCCTTACAATAATGGCTGCCCCTACATTCAACTTGGAAATCTCTGCAAAGTTCGGCATTGCATCGTGATAAACCACCTGCAGCGTTTCAAAGAATGATCCATCATTTACAACGATAAATCCGAAAGATTTGGATCCGCGCACACTGCGAACCCAGCCACCGATCGTGACTTCCTTGTCCAAGTATTCTTCCCGGGATTTGTATAGTTCTTTAATCGTTATTAAATTCATTGGTAAAACCCTCCGTCCATATCATTACATTATTTTTAAGTATAACATTATTCTCGATATTTTGAAAGGGTTATTTCGTCTACTCCAAAGTTATGATGATATCATCATTCTCCCGTCCGGCATCCCGGAACACCTGCATGATCTCCTGAAAATATTCGCTGCGTCCCGTGCTGTGAAATACTTCTATATGCGTATTCTGCATATCATTCAGGCAGTCCTGCAGCGTATCCAGGTTATTCTCATACCGGTCCGGAAGATCCAGTTTCTCCTTGATGTACTGATGTGCTTTCTCCGGCTCCTCCATATATAACCCATTCAAAATGACTGACTTCATCTGCAAATCCTCCTTTTCCAGTTTTCTAGATTCTGGTTTCCCTATTCCGGAATCAATTCTAGGATTTGCAGTTTTATCGGAAATATACACGTTTCTCTACGGCTTGCATCTTCCACAAGGCTCATATCCCTGCGCAATCAGCTCCGTACGGGTTCCGGTATACTCCTCTTTATTTTCTTTCTTGATCTCTTCTGCTCCCCCGCAAGAAGAAAAGTGAAATTTTTTCGTGTTTGTGTTAAGAATATAATTATTTTTCCGATCAGAATTTACTGTTTCTTTCGTATCCTCAGCTTCCCGACTGTCGCCTGTGGCATAATCCACTTCAATTCCCGGCTGAACGTTGTACACATATACGTTATAACAGATCTCTTCTCCGTCATCTTCCACAGACTTGGCTTCCATCTGCACACCGGACGCAACCAGATTATCCCCCTCGAAAACCGGTGTCACACGATACATCACATGGTTCCCTGTCTCACGGATATAATCCGCCACCATATTCTCAAACGGAAGCATCCCTTCCACATTCATATAGCGTGTTCCTGTAATCAGATTTTCTTCATTTGCGTTCTCCGCCGTAAGCTGATATCCAATCAAATGACAGCGGTTGTACAAATATTTTCCATCCACATTATCGTATTTCACCGTCTGCCAGCCGGACGGTTTCACCTGACCGATATTTCCCCTTTTCTCCGTGGGCATCAGTTCTTCGCCGATCACAGCCTCTGCCACCCCGCATCTTCCCAATCCGTCCAGCTCACTGTAAGATTCATATGCCTCCGGCTGCAGCTCATCCTCTGTAAAATCCGGCTCATCATCGTTGATGACCACATAAGGTTCTCCGTCATATTCCTGAACCTGCGCGACCGAGCTTGCACCGGAATTCTCCCACATCTGCGCATTTTCTTCCGCAAAAATTCCCGCCTCCTCACATCCCGCCAGCGGAAATGCAAGAAGAATGCAAAGTGCAATAGCAATGATTCTATTTCTTTTAATCATTCTGTTTTTCTCCCCTTATGTAAATCTCTTTCGTGATCTTTTCATGTGAATTGCCCCTCATATCCACACTTTCTACTTTTTCCCACTCCTCAAGACATAAGTCCAGATACTGATCCGCCGGATATCTCCGATTCCAATGATATACGATCAGTTTTTCAATTCTGGAAACGTATGGCTTCAGTTCTGCATTTTCTACAAAACAGTATTCTCCCTCCTGTGCCATCTCCAGAAACTGTTCTGAGCTTATGATCTGCATATCACCGGCTTCCTCTCTGTCTCTCAGTTCTCCTGCCGATGCAAATAATTTTTCCGAAAATGGATGAATCCAAAGTTTTCCGTCTCCGCAGATCTTACGGATGTCTCCCGTTACCACTTTATCGCGGCTCTGTCTGCGCTTGTTGAACATCATGCCTCCGGCATCGTCAATACATAGAATTACTATCATAAACCTTATATTCTCCCCTTTTCTGCTGGTTACCTATGATATACTGAAAAAGTGTCTTGTTGGAAGTCTAACATATCCTGTAACGGATTTCAACACCCGTATTATTGTCCTGCCCTAATCCTTCTTATAATTAGCAGGCATTCTATATATTCATCCTCAAGCACCGTATCGTCGTCCTGCTCTGCCCACTTAATGTACAGGTAAAGAGTGTCAGATCCCAGTCTCCACTCCTCATCTCTTCCACAGCCGCAGCCTGAAGTACTTCCATCTCCGCCACTTCATATGAAAATTCATTTCCATCCACATCTTTGAAAATAACAGGGTCTCCAGCCTGCAGTTTACTCAGATTTCCAAAGAAAGAAACGTAATTGTGTGCGGCAATAATCAGATCATCCTTATACGCAGAGCCTTCATAACGGCAAGGTGCAATCTTCAGATTCGGGGGGCTTAGGCTACTGACGACCGGAAGTTCCAGATTCAAAGACGGAATCTGAAGAACCCCGATATACTCCACGCCATCAATCCGCTGCACCGGCATCTCCATATCCGGATTCAAAATATAATCCGGTATTTCCGGTTCATCTTCCTGTTCCTCCTCATCCTGCTCCTCTATCCGGATTTCATCCAATGCCTGACGGGCAGAACACTTTGCCCGATATTCATCATAAATATTATATCCTGTAAGGAAAAAGGCTGCCGCAATCAGCAGCAGCCCTGACAGGATAAAAATAATCCCTTTATTTTTCATGTGTATTTCCTCTCCGACGCAGCACTCCGATTACTATAAGGAGCAAGCCTCCGGCCACAAGTACCGGAACCGGCCACCAGAGCTGTCCAGTCTGCGGGAGCGTAGGATTTCCGGGTTGATCCGGATTTTCAGGTTGTTCCGGATTTTCAGGGGTACCCTCATCATACGTATTTGTCACCACAAATGTGGTACCTTCCTGCGTCACCAAAACCGTATAATCTTCCAGTTCCTTTTCCACTACGGTCCACTTAGAACTCTCATCCAGTTCGTCCCATGTATACCGCCAGTCATTTGCAGCACTCAGCGTGACGGTATCAAATACTTTTCCATCCCTCAGCAGTTGCACCTCGATTTCCTTCGGACGTTCTTTCTCATGCCCTTCGTCCTTCCAGACCTTCAGCGCTTTACGGGTTATCGTCTTCGGCTCTTCCGGAACCGGCTCCGAATCATGCTTGGCGTTGGCTGTCACATCATAGCTCCAGGTATTATTTTCCTTATCCAGACTCGGCAGCATCACCATAAACGGGGACGCGTCATAATAGTATCCGTCCTGTGTATGGCGCCGGCTGATCACCAGATATAAGCCCGGTGTCAGTTTTTCCTGTGTGTTCGGAAATGTAACCAGTCCATTTTCATCCGTCTTCCCACTGTCAGTCGGCGGAATCTGATCCCGGAGAACATATCCTTCCAGCGTCGCTGCCAGTTCCCTCCAGGCCTCATCGTTCTTTCCGCGGATATCTACATTGAACTGTTGAAATGTCTCTGTAGTTGTCAGTTCTCCGTACTCATCTACCGTGGCCACCAGATAAATGTCAAACTCCGCACCGGCCAACGGCGTATCGCCATCCCGATAGGAAATGGTCAGGCTCACATCCTTATTCAGTTCAATACTTCCCGCCGCCAGTACGCTCATCGGCAGGATCATACACGCCGCCAGCACACTAAGCAGAACGGCCGTCAGACGTTTAGAAATCTTCATCATCGTTACCTCCATGATTTTTCTTGCGCTGCCTCGGGAGCAGCAGGATCACTAAAAGCAAAAGCAACATCGGGGTTGCTATAGCAGGTGCCACGATCAGCGGCTCAATCTGTACTGCATCCGCCGCCACACGGGCTTTATTTGCTTCTTTTACATTTTCAATTCGATGCCCCCGCACCAACAGACGGTGGGTATTGATTCCATACGGAGTGCAGGTAACGAGCGTACAGTAATCTTTCCCTTCTTCAATCCGAAGGGCACCCGTCTCCTGGGGTTCCACGATCAGGATTTGATTGACCTCATAAGTCAGTACCTCGTCCAGGACCCGGAGCATAAATATGTCTCCCTCTTGCAGCTTGTCCAGGTTGGTAAATAACTTGGCGCTGGGCAGTCCCCTGTGGCCGGAGAGGACACAGTGAGTGCTCTCTCCCCCCACAGGCAGGCTGGACCATTCCAGATGCCCCACGGCGATCTGCAGGACCGATTCATCCGTACCGTGATAGATGGGCAGAGAGCAATCAATACTGGGTATTTCAATATAGCCCATGATGCCAAGGCCGGACACATCCAATTGCCGCTCGTATTCTTCCTTATGGGCATCACTGAGCAGGTAGGCCTCATCCCTGTCGTTCAGAGATGCATTGTACCTTTCGGCTGCAGCCCAGATTTCGTCATATTGCTCCTGGTTCAGATTGGCCACTTCTTCGGAATATGCAGCAATAGCTCTGGTTTGATGATAGGAATTCCAATAATCGCTGACTGTCGGATACAGCAACAAGGACAGCCCTACAAGAAGGATCAGTACCAGGAGTAACGTTATAAAATTGCCTTTTTTCTTCTTCATGCAGGGTTCTCCTTACCACTGTAGGCCGGGGAGGAGGTGCCCTCCGCGGCTGTCACAGAGAAATTTCAGTGTGTTTCAGATATGTATGATACAAGGGTCAAAAGGTCATGTTTTTCATGCTTGCATGAAAAAACATGACTTTGGGACCCGCAAAACATGAGAAAGTAGCCCGAATAGGGCGGATTTCGAATGTTTTTAGGATTTCGCGAGCACAAAGTGCGAAGAAACCCGTGTATCATAGGGGTCGAAATACCTTTTGACCCCTACATCATATGTATCAGAGTATTAGCGTCTGTTGCTCATACGCTTTTTGGTAATCAGCAACACAGCCGCACCGATGACCAGAATAGCGCCCACAACATAGAAGATAGTGGTACCCATGCCACCGGTGGACGGGAGCTCGGTACCGGTTGCGTTCGGTACTTCAACTGTCAGGGCATTGGTATCCAGAACCGTTACATTAACAGGGTCTTTCAGTTTGTTGTAACCGGCGGGAGCCGCAGTCTCAACCAGCGTGTATTTATCCAGGTCAACGCCCTTGATGACGATTTTGCCGGAATCAACGGTGGTAAAGCTGTCAACCGCACCTGGTTCATCTCCATTGGCTACGCGGTATTCGGTATTGGAAACCTTGATCAGCTTGACAACGTTGCCACTTGCATCCTTCAGCTGGAAGGTAGCGCCGGCCAGAGGATTCTTTTCTGTATCATTTGCAGCGTACTTCAGAACGTCAAACTGATAGGTTTTGGTAACGGTCTCGCTCCACTCGGTCTCGCTCTTTTCGCCCCAGGTCAGTTTTGCGTCGTTCTTCTCGCCAGCAGTAATATTGGCATTTTCATTCAGTACGGCACTGTAAGTAACGGTCAGGGTCGTGTCAGTAGTCAGGCTGTCCAAATAAGTCTGAGTAAACCGGATCTCAAAATCACATCCATCGGTCAGACCAGTGGTGACAACGGTGTAGTCGGTCTCCTCGGTCAGGTAAGCGGTCGTGTTAGAGTTCAGGTCAGCAATTTTAACGCTGTTCGCGCCGCTAAAGGTCAGGCCATTTTCCATCTTATCGTGCATAACAACGTTCTTGGCACCTTTTTTGAGGGTGATGGTGGTCTGGAAGTTCACAGTATCGCCAATCTGGGCACTGTTACTCTTGCCCCAGCCATTACCTTCTGCTTCAGCCTGAGAATCCTCCTGAACCTTCTTGTCAAGAGTATGATCGACGTTCTTCTCGTTCACGGTAGCATCAGGCTTGGTAGGAGTGGTATCTACAATTGCCAAATTACCGTTGGTGGAAGTAATCAGGTAGTAGCCAGCGTCCAGATTTAAAAAAGTGAATGAGCCATCGGCTGTTGGGGTCTCTGTAGCAACAACGGTCTTTCCACTGACAGCGGCTGCGGCTGCCTTACCAAAGGCTTCCATGCTGACGGCATCTTTTTTGTCCGCTTTCCAGGTCACATAGCCCTGCATATCGATATCCACATAGTCTTTGCCAGCGCCGGTGGTAAAGAAATCGTTCCACTCGCTGTTTACAGTGTAGCTGTAGGCTGTATTAACTTCATTGACACTCAGATCAAGCATCTTATAGAGCTTATAGGTTTCGCCTTTCTGTGCGCCATTGACAGTAATCGAATTGGTGCCAGTGGCAAAAGCAGTGGTAGCCGTGGCAAAAACCATAATTATGGCAAGTAGCAAGCTGGCAAATTTTTTCGCATGTTTCATTGTTTTCATTCCTTTCATTAATAAATTTTATTTTGGTAAATCAACATGTTACTACGCATTAGAAAGATTCGGAATCCTCCTTTCTGCGCGAAATATATATATACAACAGGAGGAACGCTGCGCCTGTAAGCAGCAGGAAGCCTCCCGTGGTATACGGTACAGTACCGGCTCCGCCGGTGTCGGGCAGCTCATAGCCCGTGGTGTTGGTACAGATTACAGAAGCTATACTGTCATTGCCACCTGTGATGTCACAGGTAACAGTCTGACCATAGACTTCCTTATCATTTATTTTCCACCCTACGGAATAACCGTCGGCATTGGTCTCTTTGATCGACACTTGCGCGCCAGCCGGAAGTCCTGTGATGGTAACCATCTCACCGTGATAAAGCTTTACAGTGGCAACCGCATAACTATCTTGTTGCTTTGTAAAAGACAGCACATTGCCCGTGTGGGTCTGGCCGGAATTTGTGGTTGTATAGGCCGCCGTGTAGTCCGTAGCTTTCCAGTTTGCTCCCACTTGGAACTTAAGCTCAAACGAAAACTCACCATCTGTACTTCCACCTGCGGTGTTTTTGACAATCTTGGTCAGTGCCAGATCTCCGGTGGAAAATGTGTTGGTGACGGTAATATTGACCGTGTTACCAACCCCCGTAACGGTTCCGCTGGCATTGTCTGAGTAAGCGGGGGTGTACCCTTCTCTGCCGGTCAGCGGAGTTCCGTTCCCGTCGGCTACTTCTTCTACCTTATAGTAGGTGCCAGCCAGCAGCTTTACCTTGGCCGTCTCCCCGGCGGCAATCTTTATGATGCCTGCCTGTTCCACAGAACGGGTTGTTCCATTATCTCCCACATAATAGGTGGTTCCAACTGAGATCGGTACCAGGCTATTCGCGTCCGGCCCAAGCAGTACCTTCATATAATAGTATTCCGGTTCGCCGTTGAGAGAGCTACCCACCTGGGTTTTGGTGATTGCCAGAGTGCTGAGCTTTTCTGTGTCCACCCTGTTGGTATAGTTGACCAGATTGCCAGCATCCGCATCCAGTCCTGGACTATTGTAGCCGGTGAAGTCAGCTGTAGTGGTATCATTTTTGCAGGTTCCTGTATCGCTGCCGACGCTGTAGATCACCTCATTATACTGACCGGTCAGGCCGGTAGGCAGAACCTCCTGAACCACATACTTTTTGACGCTTTCGTTTTGGCCAAACCGGGCAAGCATATTGGTGAACTCTGCCATCTGTCCGGCTTTCAGGGTGAAATAGCCGCCTTCGCCCACCGTTCGCGTCTCATTCGCCGTCAGGCCCGCACCGGAGAGGGTGTAGGAATCGCCTTCATTGATTAATAGCCGATCGGTGGGATTTCCGTTTGCATCTGCCTTGACTACCCGGAACTTGTACTCCATGGTATTTTCCAGATGCTTGACCACATCGGTGTCTGTATCCGCATTCGCTGTCAGCGTCTTGGCCACCTGCAGTGACTTTTCCGGCAGGATTGGAAGGTTGAAATCAATGGAACAGTTGGCAACCGCGCAGCCGCGCTCCATATAGAAGAAGCTCAGCTTGTGCTTGGTGTAGTCAGCGAAGATATTGCCGTTCCAACCGCCAGTTGGATCTTTCCCTGCTTCTTCATAGCATTTTTTGATTGTTGTCGAGAAAGAGGTTACACCCTCCTTTCCAACAACACCGTTCCAATCCAGGTACTGCTTAATCTCTCCCGTAGCAAAGTTGATAGAGCCAGTAACCGTACCGTGGGTACCACCCAAATCGAGAACAAGAACATTGTCGACAAACACCCAGACATCATCATCACCGGAGAAGTGGAATACCATTTCTTCGCCATTCAGTTTTCCGTCTCTGCTCTGATAGAAATCCACGTCCATCCGCATACCGAACCAGTAGTTCACATCGGCGGATTCCAGATTGTAAGCGCGCGCATCGTCGAGGTATGTCCCAACCACCTGACCATCGGTGTAGTTGAATGGCAGGAAGTCATAGTATTTCTGTGCACTTCCATAAGTGGATGTGGAGTAGTTGCGCTCCACATAATTACGGACACGGAACATTTTGCTATTAATGTCATAGTCCACAGCATTGTAAGCGCTGTTGTAATAGTAATGGGTTCCAATTTTTTGCAAGATGGTATTGGTAGGCTTGTAAGCCGTGACCGCACCGTCGCCACTGCTGAACAGATATCTTAGGCTACGATCCGACCGAGGGAGATTTTCATCCGTAACTTCTGGTGATTTTGCTCCACCCAGCGCATTCCGATTCGGATCGAGGAAAGGATAGTTGTCTGTCAACGTCCGCTCCACTGTCGCGTGATTTACAGTGAAACCATCCTCATCATAACGGTTGTCTCTGTCTCCGTTTTGAAGGTTGCGGTTGCTTTCCTGTTGGCCGCGGAACTGAAAATATGGCGTGATCGACCGCCAACTATCACCATCGCCGCTACCACTGGGTCGGTTGATCTTTGTGCTGTAGTCAAAGAGCTGGAATTCGATCGCGGAATCTGCTACAGCAGCCACATCGTCATCTCTGGCACTTGCGGTGGCGGTGTTATTTTTTGGAGAGAAGGTAAAATAGGCTAATGCTTTTCCAGTACTAATTTTTTCTTGGGTGACGTCAGCCCCAGACATCCAATTTATTTGTACCGTATCGCCATCCCCATCTAATTGCGTCTCATCATATGGCGACGGCCAATCTGCATTCGGATCATACAAACCAACCTGTTTAGCATAGGTTTTCTTGACCAGCAGGAGATAAGCTTCTTGATTTTGCACGCCCATATCGGGAGAAGCCTCTCCTGCTTGGATTACCTGATACCTGCCATTCCGACATTCGATTCGATATGCGTTCCAATCATTATAATCGAACCCATTATTACCAAAGAATTTCCCGATGTTGACGATATTGTTATACGTAATATCATCATCCGATTTCAGTCTCGGATTGAGCAAGATAACATTGGTCGTGTCACCATACGTGTTAAAGGCGTCTATCGGATAAATATTGTTTTCCGGCGGGACAATCGTGTTTCCATTCACGGCTGTATAGGAAAGGTAGACATCCGCTGTATAGTTTGTGCCTTCCATCCACTCTGTCCAACTGCCATTCTCCACAGCGTATTGCCATTTATTCATATCCTTGTTGTATCTGACCTGGGCAATTGTTATCTTCACGCCATTGAGAAGAACATAAGCAGAATCATAAGCATAGCCGGAATGATTGATGCGATTGGCATATTGGCTCAGAGTGACACTTTCCAACTCAGAATATGTAGCAAGCGCGGTTTCGCTATTCCCTTCCAATATGCTATTCTCGTTAGTGTCCACGTAGTGAAGGATTAGTTTATAGCTATCCTGCCATGTCACCGTAAAGGTTGAGAAGCTTTTCACTTCAAAGGCAGCGGCAACATCTGCTGTAGTCTCTGTACCGTTGTCCAATGCCTCCACCTGCCCGGTCTCCTGGGCGGCATCCGCTACCGTCTCTACCGTCACCGCACCGGCGGCCAGGGCGGACGACGCTTCCTCATCCGGCATCCGATGTGCTGTGTCTGTCTGCTCATGGTGCTGCACAGCCAGAGTATCCGCATTCGCCTCTTCCGGCAGCAGCCCCATCGCGTTGATGCAGACATAGACGCTGCTCTCAGGTTCGATTTCCGCACCATCCACTGTAAAATGGATATCCAGTGCTGCAAATCCATCATATACGGTATCGGTCAGAGCCTGCTGTGCTGCTTCATAAGCTTCACTTCCCTGTTCCAGCAGTTCTGCCGTAAGCACCGCATTGTCCGGCAGTGCATCTTCAGAAGCATATACCATAACTCCAAACCGGTTGTCAGGGTCGATATAACTATAATTTGCATCATATCCATCAGGGATCTGAGCGCCTTCAGGCAGAACCATATTCAGATTTCCTTGCTCCGGAGCTTTCTCCGTACTCTGACATTCTTCACTGTGAATGTGCTCCTCCATCCCACAGGTCAGTTCCTCCGTCTGAAAGCAGGCATCGGTGTGAGTATGTTCTGGAATGTCGCACTGCTTCTCCATCGTGACAGCGGGCAAAATCAGCGCATATGTAGTACAGAACACCACGATTACCGCCAGACTTATTACAACCTTATGCCACCACTTCTTACGTCGTCTCTCCTTCATATACTGATCCGCATTTTGAAGGACATCTTGTTTCATTCGTCACCACCATCCTCTCTATTTCAACATTCGTACCTTATCACTTTCCAAACCTAAACTCTTTTTTTCCAACCAATTCATCCAGACTGACCTGATACAAATTGGACAGCGTAATTAAGATTTTCAATGATGGTTCTCTCACCCCTCTTTCATAATTTGACAACGCCTGACGGCTGATACCTACGGTCTTCGCAGTCTCTTCCATTGTCATACCTTTTTGCTTTCTCAACAATCTAAGCAAATCACCATTCATACTTTTTTCTCCTCTCTTGGCATTAATCATAATGATCTTTGTTTCAGAACTCTTAACTAATTAAGTACTCCGAATTCCGTTAACGGCCAGATGCGAAATACGATTCTTCCGACAATCTGTTCGTTTGCCACACAGCCCACACTAGTACTTCGTGAATCTACAGATGTAGATCTGTGATCCCCGATACAAAACCATCGGTTATCCGGTACCTGATACGGCAGATCAATATCGCAGTCTCCATAAGCTTTTTCTTTCAAATACGGTTCATCCAGAAGTTCGCCGTCTACATAAACGTTTCCTTCTTCATCAATATCCACCCACTGACCGGGGCCTGCAATACAGCGTTTTACCAGAATCTTATTTCCCAGATAAAAGGCGATCAGATCCCCCGCTTCAAAATCTGAGCCTTTTACGGAAACAACGATATTTCCTTCTGTCAATGTCGGCGTCATGGATGACCCGTAAATCTGGAGGACCGGCATCCAGATCGTCGCAACCAGAACGGCCACTGCAGCCACAACAATCAGTGAATAAATGGTACTTCTAAGTACCTGTTTCAATCTCTTCTTATACCTTTCTCTTCCGAGTTCCGCTTTTAACTGTTCCACCGAAGGGAGTCCGGAAAATGAATCTATTCGTTCTTTCATTCTTTACGGCTTCCTTTCTCCGCCATACGCTGAACATTTCGCAAATACTGCTTCGCAGCTCTGTCAGCCGCTTCAAAAACTCCATTGATCTGTAATGCTGCCTCCGCGAGAGAACCGGCATTCTCTATCGTAATCGCCCGGTTTCTAAGCTCTGTTTTTACCTTTTTCAGTTCGGCTTCCAGCTCCTCATTTCGTTCAATCTGCTGAATCAGCATTTCCAGAAGCTCTGCACGACTCAGCTTTCGCAATTCTTTATCTGTCATCTGACTCCTCCAACCCTCACCCTAACGACATTCAGTCAATAAATATGGGAAGCAGTAATTACTATACAGCTCCCCAAAATACTCGTTATACAGCACAAAACAAATTACTGCTCTCTTTTCATGCTGAGTTTCAAATGCATCCATGCTGTATCCAACTACTACATAATTTCCATTATGTAGTAGAGTAAATTCTTGATGATTGATACATATTAACTTTGTAAACATTTTGTTTCTTAAAAGTATATCATAAGGATATAAAAAATCAAGTCAAATAGGAATAAAATTTTAAATTATTTTCAAATGGGCACAAAATATACATTTTATACGCAAATGTATAAAAATATCAAATAAAAATACGTGAATTTATAGAAGATAAATTCATTTCAAAATAATTGGCGACTTTTCAATAAGCTGATTCAAGTTTTTTATCCAATAATTTATATCATATAATTTACTCTACTACATAATGGAAATTATGTAGTATTTTTTATCTCTACACTACAAGCCCAAGCCGTTCAATCTTCTTCCGATGCTCTCCACTGGTAGTCATAATATAAATCCGGGTAGTATCAATGCTGCTATGCCCCAAAATATCCGCCAATTTTGCAATATCTTTCTCAATATTATAAAAAGTCCGTGCAAACAGCTTCCGCAGATTATGTGGAAATACTTTGCTTGCCACTACACCAGCCGCTTCACAGAGCGATTTCATCTGTGCCCAGATATTACTTCGATTCAGCGGATTCCCATTTCGAGTGATAAAGATTGCACCTGAAAAGATTCTCTTCTTCTTTGCATAATCCATTAACTTCCTGCGAAGTTTTCCGGGAAGCAAAATGGTTCTGTTCTTATTTTTACAGCTCACATTCACAACTCCATCGCGTGCCGCTTCTACAGTAAAAAACCGCAGTTCTGATATTCGTATTCCTGTACTGCATATGGTTTCCAATATAAGATGAAGCTGTGGGCGATTATTAGCCGCTTGCAAAAGACGCCGATACTCCCCCTTGGTCAACTCTTTTTCTTCCGTACAATACGTGACTCGCTGCTGTTTGATATGTTTCACCTTACATTCTGACCATCCATTTTTCTCTTCCTCCCAAAATCCATTTCAAATATCATACCTCTATTTTATCCATTTTCTCCGCCACGATGTATGATCTGAAATGGAATGCTGTCCTAAAACTATCTATTAACAAAGTAAATATAGACTTATACAGAAAAACAGAGCGTCCTGCTGCTGCAAAACCCTCTGTTCCTTCTTCAACAATATTCTAATCAATTACTTTCACGCTTTCAATCACCGGCTGATCCTCCGCCGCAACGGTACCGTTCGCATCCTGCACTGGTGTATCCTTGCAAATCTGATCCACGATCTCCATACCTTCTGTCACCGTTCCGAATCCAGCATACTCGCCATCCAGATACAGGCTGTCTGACTGCACAATAAAAAACTGGGAACTGGCGCTGTCATTCGCACTGGATCGCGCCATGGAAATGGTTCCCCTCACATGGGAAATATCGTTCTTCACTCCATTACCTTCGAATTCTCCTTTGATTTTCGTATCGGATCCTCCGGTCCCGTTTCCGTTTGGATCACCGCCCTGAATCATAAATCCATCAATAATTCTGTGGAATGTCAGTCCGTCGTAAAATCCGTCTTCGGCGAGTGTCATGAAATTCTCCACTGTAATCGGAGCCGTATCTGCATCCAGTTCCACCTTGATTGTTCCATAATCTTTTACATTAATCTCTACATGATGTTTTCCGGAAATCGCAGTTTTGTCTTCTGTTGCATCAGATTCCGTTTTTGCGGTTTCGGATTTTTCAGTTCCTGTTTTCTCTTCGCCCGAGGCATCTTTCTTGGCACCGCATCCTACTGTCAGGATACCCGCCACAAGAGCCACACTCAATAAGCGAATCCATTTTCTTTTCTTCATCCATTTCATTCTGACTTTTGCTCCTTTTTCGTTTCTTCTATTTTCACCTGTTCCTTATCTAATTCGCTTTCTTCCACAATTTTAAGGAAATCACGCTCTTTCTTTTTCAAGGTTGGTATAAAACGTGCTGCCACTTTTCCTTGCCCTTTCTTCTTCATATAAAAATATCCGATAATAGCAAAAATGACTGCACCAATAAAATTCACAAACAAGTCTTCCATAGTATCATGAAGCCCGATATCCAGATAACCGCCAAGCCCCAGACTCTGACCATTCACTGCAACATCTGTGATTCCCTTTATGGTCGTCGGTACATTTCCGCCATTTGGATCGAGCATTACGGAGCTAATCGTGTGAATAATCGTATCTTTCTGCATATCGAATCCGAAAAAGGAATCCATTGTATATTCAAAGAATTCCCACAAGACTCCGACCGTCATCGAAAAACTAAAAGCCACAACTGACATAAAAGCCGGGGAGAGCTCAAACTTTAATTTTTCTTCCCGGTTCAGGATATCCACCAGAGAGAATCCGATCGCTGCCATCAAAAAACCATTCAGCGTATGTAAGATCATATCCCAATTTGCAATTTTGATGTAATATTCCTGAATTTCTCCCAAAATCTCCGCCGCAAAGATAAACAGCAGAATGATGATCTCCAACGTTGTGGGCAGCTCGATCTTAAGCTGAAGCTGGATCAGGCTCGGCACCACCAGCAAAAACAGCGTCAGTATGCACAGAAACACATTTTCATAATTCCGATTTAAGATCTGCAAAACCATACAGATGATTACAAGTGCACGTAACACCATATAAACAATAAAAGAACTTCTGTGTTCCCGAAGCTCCATTTCCAGTGCCTTTTTAATCCGTTCTGATTTTTTCATTCGCATTTCCCTTCCGAGGATGCCCCCAACTTTCTCCATCAGCAAACAGCGTATTTCTATTGTTTCCTCTTGTTTCCCAAAAAAGGGTATCAAAAAAGCGGGTGATGGGAATCGAACCCACGTATCCAGCTTGGAAGGCTGGTGTTCTACCATTGAACTACACCCGCATGACTCTTATTATTATAGTGAACAGCTATCATTTTGTCAAGTACTTTTTTTATCGTTCTTTATTTCTTGACCAGTTGCTGTTCCTAATTGCTTGTATATAATACCAAACAGCAACTGGTTTTGTCAAGCTTTTATTTCAATTTATTCATCAATTTCTTCCCTCGGTATCCATTTCGCCTTCCAGGCATAAAGAACCATCAGTGATGCTCCGATGATCCATGAGATTGGATATGCCATAAAGATCCATTTCATCTCACCAAATCTGGGTACTGTAACGTTCAGCCAGATGATCCGGTAAATGCAAAGCGAAAAAATGATAATAAACATCGGTGGCAGTGTTTTTCCTGTTCCGCGGATGGATCCTGCCAGAATCTGCATAATCGCAAGTATAAAATAGAATGGGCAGAAAAACCGCAGAATATATACACCCAGTTCCACCACATGCGGATCGTCCACAAAAATATGCAGGATGTTCCCTCCGAAGAGAAACAACAGAGTTCCCGAACACAGCGAGTAAATGACTCCCATGCTTACGGATACCAGAACGCCTTTCTTCACCCGGTCATAGCGTTTAGCCCCTACATTCTGTCCGGCAAATGTTGTCGCCGCCATTCCGAAGCTTAGCACCGGAAGGATATTGAATCCGTCAATCTTAATGTACGCCGCAAATGCCGCCATCAGATCCGCCCCAAAGCGGTTCACATTTGCCTGAATCACAACATTGGAAAAAGAAATTACCATATTCTGAATTCCAGCCGGGATGCCGATCCGAATGATTCTGGCGGCCATAATCTTATCCAACCGGATGCTCCTCAGTTTTAAACGATACAGATCCTTACTTTTCATCAAGTACTGCAGAATACATACACAGGAAATAAACTGCGCAATATCTGTAGCAAGTGCTACCCCTTCTACACCCATATGAAATACAACTACAAAAATCCAGTCCAGAACAATGTTGGATCCGGCAGCAATCATCAGATACTGCAATGCTTTTGCCGAATTTCCCACCGCATTCAGAATTCCTGCGGCATAATTATAAACGACGGAAAACAGCATTCCACCAAAAAAAATCCGCATATAAAGCACCGCCTGCGGCAGCACTTCCTTTGGTGTTCCCATCCAGTTCAGAAATATCGGAGCTGCCGATATGCCAATCGCCATCATGATAAGTCCGAAAATAATTGCGATTGCAACAGTTGTGTGAACAGCTTTCTCTACTCCTCTCTCATCTTTGGCACCATATTGCTGCGCGATCACAACTCCCGCACCCACAGATGCCCCAATACAAAATGCCAGCAACAGATCGATCAATGCACCACAGGCCCCGACTGCCGCGAGTGCATGCTTTCCTATATAATTTCCTACGATAATAGAATCGACCGTGTTATAAAGCTGCTGAAATAGATTTCCCAGAATCAACGGTACTGCAAATCGGATCAATTGGCGCCAGATACTTCCTTCTGTCATTGATGTCGACTTTTCCACCTTTCTTCCCCCTCTCCATACAATTCTCCTCTAAGACTTCCTCTCCCAGTATAACGAATCCTTCCGCATCACGCAACCTTCTTCTCTCTTCTTCTGTCTTTCCCTGTAGCCATCTTCTGTATTCTTTTTGATTCATTCATTGTATTGCATTTTTCCAAATGCTATAATAACAATGCCGGAGCAAATTTGCTCCAAATGTCTGAAAAGAATGAAAATGAAAAACTTCAGGAGGTACAAAAGAATGAAAATTACAGAAGGCTATATGCCTTTCATGGGATATCAGACCTATTACCGCATAGCCGGCGAATGTACCGGAAACAAAAAGCCTCTGCTTTTACTCCACGGCGGTCCCGGCTCTACACACAATTATTTCGAATTATTGGATGAGCTTGCGGAAGACGGCCGCGCCATCATTTCCTACGATCAGCTCGGATGCGGAAATTCTTATCTGGACGGTCATCCGGAATTGTGGTGTTCCGAGACATGGGACAACGAATTAATGGCACTTAGAAAGCATCTGGGACTGACCGAACTTCACCTGCTCGGTCAGTCATGGGGCGGTATGCTTGCCATCGAATATCTCTGCGATTACAAACCGGATGGGATCAAATCCGTCATCCTCTCCAGCACGCTTCCTTCTTCTCAATTATGGGCACATGAACAGCACCGATTGATCAGCTTCATGTCCAGGGAAGATCAGGATGCAATCGCACGTGCCGAAGAAAGCGGCAATTTCGATGATCCGGATTATCTTGCAGCCAACGACCGGTTCATGCTGCTGCATTGCGCCGGTGCGGTGACAGAAGATGCACCGGAATGTCTGCGACGTCCGAAAAAATCCGGAAAAGAGGCCTATCTGTACGGCTGGGGTCCGAATGAATTTACACCGTCAGGAAGCCTTGCAAATTGGGAATATCGTGAAAAGATCGGAAATATCCAGGAACCGGCACTGATCATCAATGGCACCAACGATCTCTGCACCCCGCTTGTTGCCAAGACCATGTATGATGCCATTCCGAATTCCCGTTGGGAACTCTTCGATGGATGCCGCCATATGTGCTTTGCAGAAGACACAAAAAAATACTGTGCGCTCCTTCGTGAGTGGATGGCGCAGCATGATTAACCTTTAGGAGTGACTTTGCATATGACTAAAAAGCAAAAAGGGATCCTGTTTATCATTACTTCTGCGTTTTGTTTTTCCCTAATGAATATGTTTGTAAAGTTATCAGGAGACTTACCTTCCGTACAGAAAAGTTTCTTTCGAAACCTTGTAGCAGTTGTTGTCGCCGCAATTCTTCTTAAACGGAGCGGAGCGGCTTTCCGTTGGAAGAAGGGTAATCTGGGCCTGCTCATTGCGCGTTCCGTCTTCGGCACTTTGGGAATCCTGTGCAATTATTATGCGATCAGCCATATGAATCTGGCAGATGCATCAATGCTGAACAAGCTGTCCCCGTTTTTTGTCATCCTGTTTTCTTATTTCTTTTTGAAAGAAAAGGTGACCCCGACACAGGCATTCTGTGTGATCGTGGCTTTCCTGGGCAGTCTGTTCATTATCAAACCAGGCTTTGCCTTCGGCGATACCCTTCCGGCTCTGCTCGGATTTTTTGGTGGGTTTGGTGCAGGCGCCGCCTATACAGCCGTTCGCGGACTGGGACTGAAAGGAGAAAACGGTTCCTTTATCGTGTTCTTCTTCTCTGTCTTCTCCTGCGTTGCTATCTTGCCGGCACTGATCTTCATTTATGAACCGATGAGCCCGCTTCAGCTTCTGTATCTGATCCTCGCGGGGGTCTGTGCTTCCGGCGGACAATTTGCCATTACCGCAGCTTATGCAAATGCACCGGCAAGTGAGATTTCGATTTACGACTATTCCATCGTGATCTTTGCCAGCATCTGGAGCTTTCTTTTCTGGCATGACATCCCGGATGCGCTTAGTGTGATCGGGTATCTCATCATTTTCGGTTCATCACTGCTTATGTTTTTGTACAACTCCAAACGTGCAAAACAGAGAAATTGAAATTTAGTTAAGATTCAAGATGTCGGCTCCCAGTAGGCCGGCATCTTTTGCATCATGCGTCACAACAATCAACGTCCTTCCCTCAAGACATCTTCGTACGTACTCCGCAGTCAATTTTCTCGTTTCTTCGTCCAACCCTTTGAACGGTTCATCCATCACCACACAGTCTGCATCTGCAAGAAGAGCCCGGACAATAGCCACTCTTCGTTTCATTCCTCCGCTCAGCTCACGCACCGGTTTCTGATACACTTCTTTCAGATTCACTCCCCGGAACGCCTCCTGAATTGCCGATTCATCCAGTTTTCTTCTCGCAGTCAGGCGGACGTTCGCCGCCGCACTTAGATTCTCGCAGAGCCGGTTTTCCTGAAACACCGCAGCCATTTTCCCATGCGGAACCCCTGCAATTTCTCCCGCATCCGGTTTTTCCAGACCAAGCAGCAGATGGATCAACGTCGTCTTCCCGATTCCGGATTCTCCCATGACGCAGGTTGTTTTCCCTTCCGGAAAACAACAGGAAAATCGGTTAAATACATGCAATTCTCCGTAGGATTTACTGAGTTCCTTTATCCTGATATCCATACCGCTCCTCCTCTAATGTTTCTCAATCCGGCCGACGACTGCGCGAAGTCCGGCCAGAAAACATTTCTCAAATAGAAAGCTGATTACAATGATCACGATCGTCCAGGCAAACAGATCCGGTGTATTCAGATAAACTTTCGCATGATACAGTTTTTCTCCGATCGAGCCGGAGGGCACACCGATCACCTCCGCCGCAACTCCCGCCTTCCAGCAGAGCCCGAGTCCCAGTGTACAGGCTGTTAGAAGATAGGGCAGAATCTGGGAAATGTAGATATAGCAGATCCGTTTGCCCATTCCGACGCCAAATACATCCGCCATTTCCAGAAGCTTCCTGTCCGTCTGGCGGATTCCCTGTAAAATATTCGTGTACACCACCGGAAGCACCATCAGAAAGGAGATAAATACCGACAGATTTCTCGATGGTATCCAGATCAGGCACAAAATAATAAAGGAAGCCACCGGAGTTGACTTGATCACCGTGATCAGCGGACCAAAGAGGACCGCCGCGAAGGAAAACCGATACGCGACCACAGCCAGGATACAGCCTGTCACCAGCGCGAGCAAAAATCCGAGTACAATTCTTCCAAAGCTGAATCCGACAGACTTCCAGAAATCGTAAGTCACGATCAGCTCTCCCAGTTTCTTTATAACAGAAACAGGAGATGCCAAAAGGATCTCCTGTCCAAGCCACATACTGGCCAACTGCCAGACTGCGATCCAGAACGCAGCCGCCAGCACCTGTATTCCGTATTTTTTCATCCATGAATCTCTACGTTTATCGTTTGTAATAGAACGCATCATCCGGTATACTTCCTCCAATGATCTGTGGATTCTGTTCCAACAGTGTATTCAGATAACCGGACAGCATCGTCTTCAATTCATCACCCTCAATAAATACGATACTACATTCCGGGATTGCTTTTACTGCAACTTCCTTCGTAACAATTTCATGTGCCCCGATAATCTCTGCCGCAGCCTCCACATCACTGTTTACAAAATCGACGGATTTTTCATAGGCATCCATGAAGATCTTCACGTCGTCTTCATGTTCCTTCAGATATTCATTCCGCACGATTACAACGCCGGTAATCAGACGGCTTCCATCGTCGATACTGCTTTCCCAGAGTTCGTTGAGATCCAGGGCCACGCGCAGATTCTCATTTTTCATGAGTGCCGTAGTCACGAACGGCTGCGGAAGAAGTCCGACTGCTGCCGTGTCTGCAGCCAGTGCCGCAACGACCTCTGCATGCTCGGATTTGTATTCAACCGTCACATCCTTCTCCGGATCAAGCCCGTTCGCCTTCAATACCGAATTCAATGCATATTCCGGCGTTGCTCCTTTGCCGCTGGAATAGATTGTTTTCCCTTTCAGATCCGCCGCCGAATGGATTGTATCGCCATTTTCCACCAGATACAATACGCCCAGCGTATTCGCAGCTAGTACACTAATCTGCTTCTCCGTCTTCTGATAAAGAGTCGCTGCAAGGTTTGCAGGAATCGCTGCAATATCTACCTGTCCCTGTACAACCATCGGAACCATTTCATCCGGAGATGCTACAATAGAAACATTATAGTTTTCATCGTCAAGCAACTGTGCCATTCCCATCGCAGTAGGGCCTTTCATTGCACCAATGTTGATCACCGCGGACGGTTTTGCCTCCTCCGGCTCTTTATTCTCTTCTTCTGTCTCCTGCTGCTCCTCTTCTATCACATCTTCCTTCGCATCTTCTCCGGAACCGCATCCGGATAATGCAGCCACACCCATGCAAAGGACAAGAAGCAGTGTTGTCAATTTTCTCTTTTTCATATCCTTCTCCTTTTTCCCCTTTTCGTTTTTATACGCAAATCTGATATGCCGCAGTGAAGACTTCTCCGGCTTTCAGAACATTGCCCCATTCTCTTTCTTCCAGTTTCTGTCCGAAATCCGCCCGGTCACTTCTTCCGTACCAGGGTTCAATGCAGACAAACGGCGCATGCTTCCCTGCCGGTGACCAGATTCCGAATAGAGGTGCTTCAAATCTAACTTCCAGATATTTTTCACCTTCCGGCGTATACAAAGCAACTTTATGGGCCTGATCATGTTCCACGATCAGCGCATCCTCATCAAACAGCGAATCTGTAATCTGCAGCATTCCGTCCGTGAGTTCCAGCACCTTCGTCCTCTCGGACACCGTGCCGTTCTCATCCAGCACACTGGCCGTAAGCGGCTCACAAGTATCGAACCCGATCCGGTAATCCGTCTGTTTCTCTCCCTCTCTCAGCGGACAATTGAACGCCGGATGACCGCCGATGGAGAAATACATCTCCCGATCATTTTTGTTCGTGACTTTCCAGAGCACTTCCACCGCCCGTCCCTGAAGCCGATATCCCAATTCCAAACGGAAACCAAACGGATATTTTTCCAGAGTCTCAGGGGAATCTTCCAACGCAAACCAGATTTCATCACCTTTTTCGGATACCAGTTCAAAATCCATATCCCGGGCAAATCCATGCTGGGAAAGTGAATACCATTTTCCATCGAAACAGCTTTGTTTCTCTCTGTAATTTCCCACAAGAGGGAAAAGCACCGGCGAAGTACGTCCCCAGTATGCCGCATCTCCACACCACAAATATTCCTGCCCGCTGCAGTTATCTATTAATGACTTCATCTCTGCCCCATGAGCATCGATCTCCAGTGTCAGGCTTTCGTTCCTGATTTGAAACCTTTCCATTATGATTCCCTCTCTTTCTCCTTTTATTCCGGATACAGACTCTTACATCCTGCCCTGCTTTTGTGTTACTTTGCTTCTACCAGATATCCTTTCTGCCTAAGCATATCCTCTATCATATCCAGAGTTTCCTCCGAGTCCGCTTCAACCCGGTGATAATGATAGTTCGAAGTAATATTTTTCAGCGGACTGGACTTTCCGCTTTGTATATCTTCCAGAAATTCCTTCACCTTTCTGCGCGAAGTAATTCCAAGCGGCGCTTCCATTCGTCCGTAAACTCTGTGATTTACCATCACATTGATAATCTTGCCCCCCAGATCCACGATCGAGCACAGTTCATCTTCGAGCTGTTCATCGGTATGATTCACCTTGAAAACTCTCTCTGCCTGGCTCGGTGCATTCAGAATATATCCCCTGTTGGTAGAAATAATATCATATCCTGCTGCCCGGATCAGCGCGATATCCTGTACGATCACCTGCCGGCTCACGTCAAATCTCGCTGCCAGTTCCTTCCCCGAGACCGGAACCATACTGCTGCGGATTGTATTTACAATCTCTTCCCGTCTTTGTGTCCCTGTCATTCTACAAGTCTCCTTTATCAAATTACCCTACACTGCATGCAGATTCTCCACTTCCACTTCAATCTTTCTGACAAACGGCGCATATTCCCTCGCCATCTCCACTGCCTTTTTCACACTTCCGGCAGCTCCGATATGATTGTCTTTCAAGAGGACTCCATCTGACAAATTATAGCGATGGTTGAAGCCACCTCCGACCCGGACTGCATATTTCTCAAATATACGCATATTGGGGGTTGTCTTTCTGGTATCCAGAAGTTTCGTTTTGCTTCCCTTAAGAAGCTTCACAACCGAATTCGTCGTAACATCTTCGCTTGAAATGTCTTCCTTAAGCGCCTCAAGAATTAAATGATCTGCCTGTAATGTCATCGTTATTTCGTTCATCTCTGATTATACACTCCTTGTCCCATCTTTTCCAGTTATTTAACCGATCCTTCCGGCTTTACTTCATTTTTCCGACCGGAAATCCGGTTCGCCGCCCGTTTGGCAAATACCAGACTCTCCAAAAGTGAATTACTCGCCAGCCTGTTCGCCCCATGTACTCCGTTGCAGCTGGTCTCCCCGACTGCATACAGATGTTCCAGACGGATGCCGTGCTTCTTCGCCACATCCAGTGCATCTCCCGTCAAATGCGGGAAATTCGTGGAATGTTTATACCTTCCTCCGATTCCCCCGCTTGCAAGAATCGTATCCGGTGCAAAAATCTTCATTTCCGTTCCGTCCTGCGCTGTCGCTACAATGCCCGAACAGATCCCATCTTCCTCCACAACATCCGTCATAGTTGTGTATTCATATATTTTAATATTTTTTCGTTTCTTTACTTGTGTGATTAATTTACTCGTAATCTCTTTTCCCGTAATATCCTCATGAAATAAGATTCTTGGTTTTGAATGAGCCCCTTCGCGTGTATAGGCCAGTTCCCCATTTTCCCTGGCAAAATCCACACCATATCCGATCAGATCTCCGATAATCTCTCTGGAGCTTCGGATCATAATATTCACCGACTCTTTCCGGTTCTCATAATGCCCCGCCCGCATCGTATCTTCAAAATAACTGTCGTAGTCATCATCGTCGCGCAGTACACAGATTCCGCCCTGCGCAAGGAAAGAATCACTGCTCTCCAGATCTGCCTTCGTAATCATGACGATCTGTTTCTCTTCCGGAAGATTGAGCGCTGCGAACAAACCTCCGACTCCGGTTCCTACGATCACTACATCCGTTTTCATTTCCATCTTTGCCTCCAGCACCTCTTCTGCCTGCAGCCGTTCATGCGTCGGACAGAAGCCTTCATTATAGACAAACTCCTTTTCCGGAACCTGCTCCGCAATATAATGTGCCAGATTCCGATCCAGAATAAAGAAAATATGCTTATTGGGAAGCGCCTTCACAATCTGAACCGCATTTGCCGAAGTCACGCAGACATCCGAATACTTCTTCAGCTCTGCCGTGGAATTGATGTAGCACACCACTGCCAGATCCTCATATTTCTCCCTCATTTTCTGAATCGTCTCAGCATCTGCCATATGCGCCATCGGACAGTCCGCATCCATATCCGGCATCAGAACTGTTTTTTCCGGATTCAGCACCTTGGCACTTTCACCCATAAACGAAACTCCACAGAACACGATCGTCTGCTCCTTAAGTCCGACAGCCACCTTGCTGAGATAGAAAGAATCTCCGATATGATCCGCGATTTCCTGCACTTCCGGCCTCACATAATAGTGCGCCAGAATGACCGCATTTTTTTCCTTTTTTTATGCCTGTATTTCTTCTACTAATGTCATGTCTCTCACCTTTCACTTTGTATGGTATTGTGTTGTTATTCTGCTCCGTGAAATGCTTTCTTTGATTTTGGAATGCAAATCCGGGAATATGAGCTGTGATAAATGCTCATTGACAGGCATTATATCATATGACATTGCATGTGACAAGACAGTTGATCGATATATGATTAGATTGTAAAGTATTGCTGGGATGTTACGGATTTTCTAGGAGAAAACCATGGGATAATCCATAGAAATGGTGGCTTGTTACGGATTTTTGGAAGAGAAATGCAGAATAATCCGTAAAGGCAATGTTTGTTACGAATTTTGACAATAATATTATAGAATCGCACACAAAACCGAAAGTTATGAAATAAAAAATCATAACAGCAAGGTAAGTTATTCACTTCTTTTCCCTTTTTCAGAATTTCCAATTACTTCCATAATCATTTCAGTTCCTTCAACACACTCAAGCACAACGGCACGGACAACGAA
The DNA here is from genome assembly GCF_052065755.1 of Bariatricus sp. HCP28S3_D3. Taxonomy (NCBI): domain Bacteria; kingdom Bacillati; phylum Bacillota; class Clostridia; order Lachnospirales; family Lachnospiraceae; genus Bariatricus; species Bariatricus sp. HCP28S3_D3. The sequence goes on from NZ_JBQHTK010000013.1 coordinate 62,327, forward strand.
AATGTCAGCACATCCGACACCGTCTGGCACATCTGTACACCCAGAAGCCCGAAAAACTGTGGAAGGATCCAAATCAGCGGTAAAAAGAACAACCCCTGCCTGGCCGCCGCCTGAACAGATGCTTTCAGCGCCTGTCCAATGGTCTGAAGCATCATATTTGACATAACGATCCATGCATTCAATGGAAATACCAGACACTGAAGCCGAAGTGCCAGACTTCCGATCCGCACAACATCAGCGTCCTCGCGGAACAGATGCACAAGCGGCCCCGCAAACACAAATCCCGCCGCCGAGATGACAACCAATACACCAACTGCTGTCTTCACACAGAAGAAAAAAGCCTCCCGGACTCTGTCATACCGCTTCGCGCCATAATTCGTGCCGCACACCGGCTGGAATCCCTGCCCGAATCCAATCAACGCTGAATTCGCAAACATCGCAATCCTTGCCACAATTCCCATCGCCGCAATCGCTGCGTCCGCATAGATCCCGCCATAAATTCCTGCCGTCGTATTCATGCAGATCGTCGCCACACTTCCGAGTCCCTGACGACAAAGAGACGGCACACCGCCCTTGAATATATTATAAAAATAATGTCCGTTTGGCGTAAAATTCCGGAACGATATCCTGAAATTCCCGCCCTTCATGCTGGCTCTAAGTAATACCAGGAAGCTGACGATCTGGCTGATCACCGTAGCCAAAGCCGCTCCTGCCACTCCCATATGGCATCCAAAGATCAGAATCGGATCCAGCGCAATATTCAAAACAGCTCCGGTCACAATTCCTACCATTGCAAAAGATGCACTCCCCTGAAAACGAAGCTGATTATTGATTACAAGAGAAGACATCATAAACGGCGTACCGATCAGAATGATCCGAAGATAGCTCATTGTATATGGAAGAATCGTTTTCGTGGATCCGAGAAATACCGACAGCGGACGCAGGAAAATCAGTCCCAGCGCACCAAGTACAAGCCCCACAATAAATGCAGAAAAAAATCCCGTCGCTGCCATTTTCTTAGCATCCTCAAAATTCTGTTCGCCCAGTTTTCTGGAAATATAGTTGCCCGATCCGTGTCCAAAGAAAAACCCACACGCCTGAATAATTGCCATCACCGAAAAGACAATACCGACCGCTGCCGTCGACTGCGTATTGATCCTTCCCACAAACATCGTGTCTACCATATTGTAAAATGACGTCACCAACATACTGATGATCGTCGGTACCGCCATCTGACTTACCAAACGTGGGATCGGCTCGGTCGTCATGTATTCCACCTTTTGCTCCGCTGACATATCTGCTACTTTCATATTAGAACATCTCTCTTTCCTCTTTTGTCACAAACTTCTGATTCCGGCTTTTCGGTTTCTCTGGTATTGTCATTACAAGTTTTCCACTTGCAAGCAAAGGCTGTACATAATGCTGCATCACATAAAATACAGTATTGATTCCCAGATAATCTGCAATTTCCCTGCGTGTTCTCGGAATTCTGCAAAATTCCAGCAACGTATCCGTTCCACCATTTTGCTCCTTTTCAGCATCGTTTTCCTCTGTCTGCTGTTTGTTGTAAAAAATAACTATAAATTCATTTCGTCGATTAATGAACACAGGAGCCGGTAAGCCTGCTGCCGCCATTTCCCGTCGAATAGTAGGGATACCCGAATAACGATTTTCTGTTTTCAAAAGAAATTCCGACATTGTCGCAAGCGCCGGATTGCGCAGATCAGGCCGGGATTTACCAAGATCCTCAACAGTCATTCTTCCATACAATCCTCCCGGACTATGAATCTCCATGCGATCCGTAAAGAAATTAATCTGGATGGGGGTTCCTTCCGTGAAATGACTGTAATCCCGATGGATCAATGCATTCAAAACTGCCTCACGAATCGCTTCAATAGGATATTCCGTCTTATCCATTCGTTCTCCGGTTCGGGGATCAATAATTGTACGCACTCTCATATTTCGCTTGCAAAACGAAATAGCTTCGGAAAGCATCACCGGCAGAGTTCCCTCAATCCGTTTATTATCTGAAAATCTTGCAGAGTCCTGACTAACATCGCCAATCTCCTGCCCCGGAACAACAACCGCAGTAATTGCAAGCTGTGGAAAATATCCCTGCGGATACAGTCCAAAATTCAAAATTGCCGCCAACGTAGGAATCCCATCCCTCGTAATTGCCAGCATTTCATAAGCCTGTTCCATACTCAATTTGGAAAAACCCGGTCGTTCTTCTCTCATCCGCAAAAGGTACCCCTGAACCTTATCCTGATCCAGAAGTGACATTTTGGCCCTCTCGATCACTCTTTCATCATCGTGTAAATGCTTTCGAAATGCTTCATAAGTGTATATCTCATAATCTGTCATAGGAAGATCTGCATCTCCGACCCGAACATAGGAACCTTTGATTCGCCCTGCTCCGGAATAATAGCAAGGACGTTCCGTCAGATCCGCAGAAGGAATTTCAGCTGAACAAATGAATTCTCCATCCAACTCGGCCACTGTAAATACCGCCCTAACCGGAGGAATCATCTGATTACATTGCTCTGTTACCTTCTTTTGCAAATCCTGCAGGTCATACACACCAACACAGGCAAAATTTTTTGATTCATCCAGACCAAATAAAATAACTCCGCCTCCGTCCTGATTGGAAAAACTGGATAATGTATCATAAAGTTTTTTAGGGCAGCCTCCATGTGCCGCTTTTACTTCTAACGTTTGAGTCTCAGCTTTTAGATGCATCGTTTGATTTGCTAATTCAATCAACTCTTCGCTTAACATTGTTTTTCACTCCCTTCATTAAACAAAGTATAACAAAATAAGCAAACAAATTCAATTGATTTTGTTTGCTCATTTTATTTTTTGTTTGCTCATTTTGTATTAATATAAATACCATTACTAATATATGCATACTTCTTCAAAAATATGCAAAGTATCTCCTTTGCTCATCAATTTTGTTTGCTTAATCCAATTATTATTTCTTGACTTTTTCATTTCCGACCGATAAAATAACATAATGAAAACACAAATCAATATGGCGATAAACGACACAAGTAGTGCTTTGCACGTAAATCTGATCACGGTACACTCCACTGATTTACTGCAAATGCAATACTTGTTTTTTTATGCCAAAAGGGAGGAAATTTTTATGCCAAGAAACCAGTTTCAGCGAATGATTTTCGCATTACTCACAGTCATTGTCACCGTCCATGCCTATGTATTTTACAGCTTATATGTGGTAAATGGATCTTATTTTTCATCAATAGAAGGGGCTGCCGGTGTTCTGGACGGCATCCGGCTGAATGGAGGAGTCATGATGCTCGGGCGCTTTTGTCCTATATGGGCAGTCATCTTAGTCGAGTTCTGTCTCGCTTATGCATTAGAATGCATAATGGGAAGTCCCTGCTCCTTCAAACTTGCCTGTAAGGTGTTTGACCCCGGAACTACGCATCCTGTTCTGTTTGAGACGGCCATAATCTGTGCCACAGTCGGTCTGATGTGCCCGGCCATGAGCTTTCTGGCTGCGATTTTGTACTATCCATATTATGCGGGCTTCCCTCCTTTCTACGGAATCATAATCAGAAGACTTCGGAACAACATTTCCCTCTTCTAGTTCATCGAGAACCCATCCGCTAGCTGCATCTGTGGCATTTTCAAATGCATCTTCTAAATTTTTTCCTTCCGTAACGCATCCAGGCAAATCCGGAAACTCTACAACATAGCCCCCGCTTCCATCCGAAAAGGATAGAATACTGCTGGATAAATTAATTTCATTATGATTGCCTCCTTGATTGTATTAACATATATACATCTATATTATGGACATTGCTGAAGTTGTATTCCAGCCTGTCTCATAATCGATTTAACTGTGTCGATATGTAAATCTCCACCATGCTCGGCACACAAAAAAAACCCCGAATTAACGAGGTTTTCCGTGTGCCGCAGACCGGAATCGAACCGGTACGGGTATCGCTACCCACGGGATTTTAAGTCCCGGGCGTCTGCCAGTTCCGCCACTGCGGCAAGAGGTGTTTAAGCGGCTTAAATCAAAAAGCATACGTGCTCTGCACTGTCTCTTTCAGCCATACACCAATGGGCGGAGGTGGATTCGAACCACCGAAGCATATTGCAGCAGATTTACAGTCTGTCCCCTTTGGCCACTCGGGAATCCACCCATCAAATGTCTCTCGACAATACTTACTTATACCATATTTTCCCGAAAAATGCAAGAAAAATGTGGACATTCCAGCGTTTTTACACGCTGAATGCCCACATCCCTTTCATCTGATCAAGCAACCTTTTCGCATCCCATTTTTTACGGCTGTTGATTCGGCTGTTTGGATCATTCACAATGATCTTTCCATCGTCCGTCACTCCTGTCAGCACAATAAAATGCCCCTGCTCTGTGAAATCCCCGGGGCCCATGCTGCAGATGATCGGATGGCCTGCGCGCAATTCGCTCTGTACACCTTCGACCGTCCATTTGGTAATCTGCCAGGAGTGTACCCCCAGCCGGGATGCTCCGTCCATCATCAAGGCCCAGTCCGTAACATCATTTGTACAATATCCCCACTCCATACTCAAGTCGGCAACCTTTTTCGGAGTGGCACTTCCGTCTCCGGTGAGTCCTGTCACGACCATGGCAAGGCAAGTCGGACCACATCCGTTGACTGCGATCGTACCACTTCCGTATGACGCATATCCCCATGTCTGGTCCCACTGATAGTAAAGCGGAATATTGTTACGGAGCTGATATTCACTTAAATCAACCGATGCCGGAACTGCTTCATTGAGCGCATCAGACCCTTTTGCCATGTACTCCGGATAATCCACGACCCAGTCCACTGCCTCTTTATGCTTTGTGAAATATTCAATCAGCCAGTCCGGGTAGGAATCTCTGTCCAGCAGAATTTTCTCCACCTGAGGATATCTCGCATACAGCTCCCGGAGCTGTGCTCCATATTTGTCAGAAGTCAGTACTTGCTCGATCCGCCTTTCCCGCTCCTCTTCGGCGTCCTTTCTCGCCTGCTCGGCTTTCTCAACTGCCTCCTGTTTTTCTTTCTCGATCCGCGCAGCCTCCTTTGTTTTTTTCATTCTGCCCATTCCAAGGAGCAGCAAAAGAACAACTGCAATTCCAAGTACCAGAATAGCTATCTTTCTGTATTTTAGAAGTTTTTTTCTTTCTTTTATTCCATTTAACTGTGTTCTATCAAAGCGAAAATCTATCATCGATATGGTTCCTTCCTGATTTGTACTAATACTTTAGCACATTTTTTCTACAGAAAACACCATTTTACGACAAATTACAAAAATTTCACATTTTCTTAAGTTTATGCAGTTCAGTGAGTTTTCCTAACTTTACACTGTCAATTTTATACCAGCTATGTTATAGTTATAATGATGCAAAGCATCAGAAACAACCACTTTTCGGAAAGGATGTGTAAAAATATGTGCGGATTTGCAGGCTATTACGGCACTGGCGATTTCAATAGAGAAGAAGTAATCGATAAGATGGGCGAGCTGATCGCGCACCGCGGCCCGGACAGCAAGGGCAGTTTTGTAGATGATTATGCAGCACTTGGTTTCCGTCGTTTAAGTATCATTGACCTGGAGGGCGGCACACAGCCGATTCACAGCGCAGATGGAAAGCATGTCATTATATTTAACGGTGAGATTTACAATTATCAGGAGATCCGCAAGGATTTGATCGAGAAGCACGGATGTACGTTCCAGACCAATTCCGACACCGAAGTCATTCTCCAGACTTACAAGACCTACGGCGAGAAGACCGCTTCCATGCTCCGCGGCATGTTCGCCTTCGTAATTTATGACAAGGAAAATCACACCATGTACGGCGCAAGAGATTATTTCGGAATCAAACCGTTCTATTATGCAAAAATGAACGGAAGTCTGCTTTTTGGTTCTGAGATCAAATCTTTCCTTGCCCACCCGCATTTTCATAAAGAAGTCAATAAAGAAGCACTGAAAATGTACCTGACCTTCCAGTACAACCCACTTCTTGAGACCATGTTCAAGGATGTATACAAACTGGAGCCGGGAACCTATTTTACCTACGACGGCAAGGACTTTAAGACAACCAAATATTTCGACCCGACCTACGAGAAGCAGGACAGAAGCTTCGATGAGACTGTCAAACTGATTGGCGAGACCATTCAGGAATCGGTTGATTACCATCAGATCAGTGATGTAGAAGTTGGTTCCTTCCTGTCAGGCGGTGTGGATTCCAGCTACATTGCTTCCACCGTTAAACCGATGAAGACTTACTCCGTTGGATTTGAAGTGGGCGGCTTCGACGAGACCACCTACTCCAAGGATCTCTGCGACATCCTTCATATGTCCAATGCCAAGAAAGAGATTTCTTCCGACGAATTCTTCGATGCCCTGCCGGAAGTACAGTACCACTCCGATGAACCGCATGCGAACCTGTCAGCCGTACCGCTTTACTATCTGTCTGAGCTGGCTGCAAAGGATGTCAAGGTTGTCCTGAGTGGGGAAGGTGCCGATGAGATGTTCGGCGGCTACGATACGTATAAACCAAGTAAATCCGGTGACTTCTACCGCAAGGTAGTTCCGGCTTCAATCCGTAAGAAGCTCGGCGACTGGGCTGCAAGCAAACCAAATCACCGCGGTCTGAATTTCCTGAAGAGAAATGCAACTTCTGTAGAAGATTCCTATATCGGACAGGCATTTATCATGGACAACGAAGAGGCAAATGAAGTGCTGGCTCCGAAATATAAATCTGACTTAAGATATCAGGATGTGACCAAACCTTATTTTGACCAGGTAAAAGACCAGGATGATTTCCATAAAAAACTTTTCCTGGACATGCACCTGTGGCTGCCGCATGACATACTTCTGAAAGCAGACAAAATGACCATGGCTCATTCTTTGGAACTTCGCGTTCCGTATCTGGACAAAGAAGTGTGGAAACTCGCCCGCAGTATCGACACCAAATACTGTGTTGAAGGAGAAGAGACGAAGAAAGCATTCCGTACCTCCGCTCTTTCCCACATCCCGATGGACTGGGCACAGCGCAAAAAACTCGGTTTCCTCGTACCGTTCCGCGTATGGCTCCGCGAGGATAAATACTACAACCGCGTGAAAGAAATGTTCCAGAAGGATTTTGTTTCTGAATTCTTCGACAGAAATATTCTGATGAAATGGCTGGAAGACCATAAGAACAAAGTAGGAAACTACCACAGAAAAATTTACACCGTTTACTCTTTCTTATTATGGTATGAACAGTATTTCGTACTGAGATAAATACTTAAATGACAAAAACCTCTTTACACCATAGTATCTTCACTCTGGTGTAAAGAGGTTTCTTTAATTACTATAGCTCCACAGATTTCGGATCTGTCCCATGACCCGCTCCGGATCCCATGCTTTACTGCTGTTCTTTTTACTGTTCGGATCTTTGATGATAAAATTCCCCTTATCGTCCACACCTGTCAGAACAATAAAATGGCCGCCGTTCGTGAAATCTCCGGAACCTACAATACAAATAATCGGATGCCCCGCTTCCAGCTCTGACCGGATACTCGTCTCACTGAGCGAGATTTCCGAGGCCGAAAGCCCCAATTCTCCCGCAATATCGGTCATAATACTCCAGGAAGAGCCGCTGCCCGCCACATAATATCCTTTCTGATCCGCCTTTTTAGCCACCGCCAACGGATTCCAGTCCGCATTTCCTGTAAGACCACAATAGACCATGGACAAACAAGTCGGGCCACACCCGGTTACAGCCATAAAATCATCACCATAAATCTGATATCCCCACCGTTCATCCCACTGCAGGAACAGCGGTATTTCTCCTTCCTTCACTTCCCCCGACACATCAATTTCATCCTGACGATCCTTATTCTTCGGATAATCCCTGACAAACTGCTTCGTCTCCGGATTCCGCTCCGCCAATGCCAACAGGCTCTCCGGATACTCGCCGCTATCTCGCATTTTCTCTATAGAATACCGGTTATACCACAAAACTCCTATAAAAAATACAATCAATAATAATGCCACCGCCAAAATCCTTTTCAGAATTCCCAGCCGCCTTTTTCTTTTCAATAGTCTGAGCCTCGTTCGTCTTCTCTGTTCCTGCAATTTCCAGACCTCCTCGTTTGTTTCCTCCATAGTAACAAAACGTTTTGAAGACTTTCTTGCCCTATTCTTAATTATTTCCTATTTTGTAATTGTTCAGAGCCAAGCAGATTTGTCAAAAAAGGGCGATGAATGCTTGCATTCGTGAGCACTTTTTTGTACAAATCTATTTGGCGGATACGCCACACTGAGGAAACACGAAGTGTTTTCGAGGTTGGCTCTGAACAGTTACCCTATTTTTCAAAATGCAAAAAGCGGCATGAACCTCTTTATTCACACCGCCCATTAATATCCTCATTTATTCAATTCTACACAGATCAGATCCTCATAGGGATTCGTCCGCGCAAGCGCGATTTTCACAATCTCACCGGAAAACACACCAAACTGCTCCTGCATCACCCGGAACACCGCCATCATTTCTTCTTTTTCCAGCTTTTTGGCAATCGTCGTATGCGGCATCCACTGAAACGGCCTATACATCGGACTGATCCGCGTCTCCTCAATCCCCGCCATGCCTTCATATATTTTCACAGACAAATCCTGCAGATACGCATTCAGCACCGGCGCCAGATAGATAACTCCCGGGAAAAATGCTCCCGCCGATGCCCACATGAGTGTGCCGCTCTTCATACCTTCGGCCACACACTTCAGCATCTCTGCCGCTTCTGCTTCCCGTCTGGTCTCAAATGCAGAAATCGTAATATGCGGCGGAACCTTCGCGTCGATCATATACGTATTTCCGCTCCTTTTTGCGGCCTGTTCCATCAAATTCCGGATTCTCTGATCCGTTTTTTCATCAAAATAAACCGATATCAGATACATTTCCCACCTCTGGTTATTTCAAAACCAACACACTACCAACACACTCGTGCACAAGATCAACGCACTCGTGTACTAAATCAATGACAGTGTTCGCAAAATATAAAGCCACATAGTCAGTGTAAATGCACTGAACATCGTGGTAAGCATGACCACACTGGAAGATACGATGCCCTCATGCCCCATATTTTTCGCCATAACATAACTGCTGACCGTGGTTGCCGAACCAAGCATAACCAGAATCGCCACCAGCTCTTCATTCCTGAATCCAAGCCCGATTGCAATCGGCAGGAAAATAGCTGCCAGTCCGACCAGCTTGATAAATGCCGCCATCGCCGAAGGCCTGATTTTCCCAAATGCCTTCTTAAAGTCAAAGGTCGCTCCCATGGCCATAAGCCCCATCGGCGAAGCCACCGCTCCAAGATTAGAAACCGTCTTTTCCATAATGTGCGGCATCGGAATCCTAAGCGCCGACCATAAAAGTCCGGCTGCTATACCAATGATGATCGGATTTGTCACAATCCCTTTGAGCGTCTTTTTAATCACCTCACCATCCAGTCCTTTTCTCTCCGGCTGAAAAAAAGACAGCACCACGACCGCCATAATATTATAAAGTGGTACACTTCCGATGATCATAAGCGGTGCCATGCCCGCATTCCCATAAATATTCTGGATAAATGCAATTCCAAGAAGCGCCGCGCTGCTCCGATAGGACGCCTGGATAAATTCTCCCTGGATACATTTGTCCTTCCACAAACAGGAGACTGCTGCCGCAATCGCAATACTAAGCACCGTCGCCCCAAAACAGAAAAGCACAAACTTAACATTCCACACTTTTTCAAAATCTACCGTCGCAAGATCCTCAAACACCAGCACCGGGAGCGGAACCATGAACACGAATTTGTTCATCTTCGAGGCAAACTGCTCGTCGATCCACCCGATCCTGCGAAATAAAAGTCCCAGAAGCATCATAAGAAATACCGGGACCGTTGCATTTAAACTAAATATCAGATTCTCCATCCTTCACTTCATTCCTTTTTTGTTTATTGTCATCTACTGGACTTTATTTTGCACCTTTTTATCAGTACTGTCAAGAATTGGCGGGTTTAAGCGTATGAGAATTTTGTAAATAATCATTGAGATTTTCTCATAGATATATTATAATAGAACCATTATCGGGGTATGGCTCAGTTTGGTTAGAGCGCGCGGCTGGGGGCCGCGAGGTCGCAGGTTCGAATCCTGTTACCCCGATTTTGTTGTACAACGAGCCCTCTGAAAGCCCTGTAAAGTAAACGGTATAGCTATAACTATAACTCTTTGCTCACAAATCTCAATGTCGGTTAGCTGCTGATTCCCATATTACACCTGCCTTCTGGGTACAAAAATACCGCAGGTGGATCCCCCACGGTAATCATTTTCTTATTTTTTTATTATCATATATATGATAATTCCTCATCATAATATCAACTCTATAGCCCTCAAACCTCATTTTTCTCCTCAAAAATACGATTGCAGCAATTGCCATAAACGATAATACTGCGAAATTATACTCATTGCATTTTCTGCTTGTTAAGTAAACAAAAATCAAAGTCAAGCACATCCAAAACATAGATCTACTCATTTCTGAAATACTGTACATCTTTTCCGCCTTCCCTATCACACCTTCCGTTTCAAGCACGGTCAAGCAATAATGAAATGCAAATCTGTTTTGTTCTTCTTCAGTATATCCCGATTTCAGTTCTTTACTCTTAAAACATTTTTTCAAGATACGTTGCTTCACTTTTTTAGATAATTTGAAATCCAATCGTTTATTTTTCCATCTGCTTGAATCCTTAAAATAATTCTCATCCAACTTACCTATAAAATGTCCGGCAAGATCATCCGCAATTTTACCAATTTCATGGTAAAGTACTCCGCATAAATAACTTACGACAAAAAACGAAAAATACTTTATCGCCCCATCTGTCAATATATCTGGTATATATTCTTCTGCATTTGGGAATAAGAATGCCATTCCCATCACAAACATCGCTCCAGGTATAAGCATACAAAAAATATCAAATATTCCAAATTTTTCTAAAAATTGTTCCATATCTCCACTCTCCTTCCACCACCATTATACCGCAGAAGGAAAGCTTTTCCAAGTACTGCACGGGATTACAAAAATAACTGAAAATAACTAATCACCGGGCTGCTTCAAATATTTCTTTCTCACCATAATTCCTCTCAAAATCTCATCCTGCAGCAGATTAATCCCATTTTCCTGTAATGGATCAAAATGATATTCCGATAAAAAATCCGGATGCTGTTCAAAAAAATGCCTCTGAACCTCTTCCGGCTGGTTCAGCAAATTCTGTTCATAAAAATCCAGATCATCCCCTTCTATAAATTTCCAGAAACGTTCTGTCTCCTCTCCTGTAAACTCATTTTTACTCTTCATGTGCATCACCCCTTTATATACTACTTTATCTTATTTTATCCTACTTTTAAAGACTAAATCTTACAAAATGGTATATTGTATAAAAGGAGGAGTTCCATGAAACCACTAAAGACAAAAGTAAGTATCACACTTGACTCAGATATCATCACCAAAGTGAAAGTTCTGGCAGAAAATGATGACCGATCCTTCAGCCAATACATAAATCTCGTACTGAAAGAACATATTTCTTCACAGTCGGATCAGAATAATGAAAAGATATAAAAACAGGGAGGGCATATCAGATATTCTTATCTTGATATTCCTTCCCTGATTATTATCTGTTAATTGTCTGGTAAACAAAACCATTTACGCAGCTCTATTCAAACAGCGGGGTTGAAAAATACCGTTCTGCCGTATCCGGTAAAATGGTCACTACCGTTTTCCCCTTACCAAGCTTCTTCGCCAGCCTTTTAGCCGCAGCAACATTCGTTCCGCTTGAAATACCGCACATCAGTCCTTCAAGCCGTGCCAGATCTCTCGCAGTCTGAAGCGCTTCTTCATCCGTTACGATCACAACCTCATCGTAAATATCCTGATTTAAAATCTCCGGTATCACACCGTCTCCGATTCCCATCTGCAAATGGCTTCCGACTTCACCACCCGACAGAATCGCAGCATGCTCCGGCTCAATCGCCCAGATCGTTATCTCCGGATTCGCCTTCCTAAGCGCTTCACCCACACCGGAAATCGTTCCACCCGTTCCGATTCCAGAGCAAAATCCATCAATCCTTCCTCCAACCTGCTCAACAATCTCTCTTCCGGTCATATTCAAATGAGCTTCATAATTGGCCATATTCTCAAACTGCTGCGGAACATAGACCCTGGAATCCGCTTCCTTCATCTCCAGCGCAGTACGAATACATCTCTGTATACATTCCCCGATATCGCCCTCATCGTGGACCAATTTCACCTCAGCCCCATAATTCTGCACCAGCTTCCGGCGTTCCTCACTGACCGAATCCGGCATAATGATCACTGTATGGTATCCCCGGACCGCACCAACAAGCGCAAGCCCGATCCCCTGATTTCCACTGGTCGGTTCCACAATAATCGTATCCTTCTGAATCTTCCCCTGCTTTTCCGCATCCAGAATCATATTCCAGGCCGTTCTCGTCTTCACCGAACCGCCAACATTCAGCGCCTCAAACTTCACCAGAATCTCTGCACTGTCTTCATCTGTCATCCGGTTCAACCGAATCATCGGCGTATTTCCCACTGCCTCAAGTACATTATTATATATCATTTCAATTGTTCCTCCACAAAACCTCTATCTTAATAGTATATTGCGAAATAAAGGCAGATGCAACATAAAATGATTCTCCCAAAAAGAATCCATCATAGAATCTTTCGAAGAAAAAGCCCAATTTCTCCTTCTATTACAGCATAAAAAATCAGAGAGCCTCTTCTGACTATTACATAACTCAAACTTCCCACACCGATAAGGTGTTCTGTACCTTGAAAATTCAATATTTCAGCCAATAAAAAGGGCATAAATAACGCTCTTTTGATATAATGGAATTGTCCAGAAAC
>NZ_JBQHTK010000014.1:0-71432 GCF_052065755.1 Bariatricus sp. HCP28S3_D3
ACCCCCCACCTCGGGGGGTTTTTGATAAATTTTTTTCCTGATTTATTTTTTTGTGTTTATATTAAAGTGTGGTCATTAAAGGGGGTGTTTGTTTTTTTAAACCAGTTCTCAGTAATTACACCTGACCCCCTGTCTCTCCCTTGTCAAATAGTAATGAAAATGATAAAATTTAAGAAAGTCACTTGACAAAGATATAGTGAATTGTTACAATAAAAAAACAGAACGCACTCTGTTTTTAGAAGAAAGAGGTATGTTATGAGAAAACAAGCGTATTCTATTTTAGTACACAATAACCCGGGACTTCTTAGCCGGATGGCAGGACTTTTCAGCCGTCGGGGGTATAACATTGAAAGCATCACGGCAGGAACGACTGCGGATCCGAGATTTACAAGAATTACGATCGTGGCAAGCGGTGACGAACAGATCCTTTCTCAGATTGAGAAACAGGTACGGAAGATGGAGGATGTGATTGATATCAAATTATTGAATACAACAAACTCTGTATGCCGAGAACTGATGATGATCAAGATCCGTGCAAATGCATCCCAGAGAGCGGAGATCATTTCCGTATCAGACATTTTCCGTGCGAAGATCGTAGATGTTGAGAAAGATTGTCTGATGATTGAATTGACGGGAACAGAATCCAAGTTGGAAGCATTTATGGAGCTTTTGGACGGATATGAGATTCTGGAACTGGCAAGAACCGGAATTACCGGGCTTACCCGTGGATCAGACGATGTTGTATACATAGATTAAAGATTGCGGGAGCGAAGAGGGAAGAACCGCAGACATTCATTTTTATCAGGAAGCTAGGGGCCTATCGCCTTTAACTATAATACAGAAAAAGCAAAGCTTAGGAGGAATATTAAAATGGCTAAAATTTTTTACCAGGAAGATTGTAATTTATCCGTATTGGAAGGACAGAAGATCGCAATTATCGGATACGGAAGCCAGGGACATGCACACGCTCTGAACCTGAAAGAATCCGGATGTGATGTCATCATCGGACTTTATGAAGGAAGCAAATCTTGGAAGAGAGCGGAAGAACAGGGCTTCCAGGTTTATACAGCAGCAGAAGCTGCAAAGCAGGCAGATATCATCATGATCCTGATCAACGATGAACTGCAGGCAGATATGTACAAGAAAGACATTGAACCGAACCTTGAAGAAGGCAACATGCTGATGTTTGCACATGGTTTCAATATTCATTACGGATGCATCACTCCTCCGAAGAACGTAGACGTAACCATGATTGCACCAAAAGGACCTGGACATACAGTAAGAAGCGAATATCAGGCAGGTAAAGGTGTTCCGTGTCTGGTAGCTGTAGAACAGGATGCTACAGGAAAAGCACTTGACAGAGCACTTGCATACTCACTTGGAATCGGTGGAGCAAGAGCAGGTGTCCTTGAGACAACCTTCAGAACAGAGACAGAGACAGACCTTTTCGGTGAACAGGCAGTTCTTTGCGGTGGTGTATGTGCACTTATGCAGGCTGGTTTCGAAACACTGGTAGAAGCAGGATATGATCCGAGAAATGCTTACTTTGAATGTATCCATGAAATGAAGCTGATCGTTGATCTGATCTATCAGAGCGGTTTTGCAGGAATGAGATACTCTATCTCCAATACAGCAGAATATGGTGATTACATCACAGGACCGAAGATCATCACAGAAGATACAAAGAAAGCAATGAAGAAGATTCTTTCCGATATCCAGGATGGTACATTCGCTAAAGAATTCTTACTCGACATGTCACCGGCAGGACGTCAGGTACACTTCAAAGCAATGAGAAAGAAAGCAGCAGAACATCCGGCAGAAGTAGTAGGCGAAGAAGTAAGAAAACTCTACAGCTGGAGCAACGAAGATAAATTGATCAATAACTAGTCGATAGGCAACGAGCCGGTCACATAAAAAGAAAGGATACCGCGAGTCATGCTTGCATGAACTTGCGGTATCCTTTCCTTTAAAGTATTCATAGGATGAATTGCATAAATCTCACCGTTATGTTATACTGAATTCAGTGATAATTCCCAAAATGAGTCGGAATTAAAGGAGGAATAAAATGGACGAGAGATTTGAAGATCTTCGCTCGACGAAGAACCCGAAAGCAAGAATTAAGATATTAAAGGGACATTTTGCAACCAGCCATTCTCACATCAATACATATATTGATATGTCTACGGTCAAAGTAAGACATAACAACTGCCGTGAGACGGCGAAGGTACTGGCGTCAGAATATGTAAGTACAACGATGGTTGATACGATCGTATGTCTGGAGGAGACGGATACCATCGGAACATTTATGGCGGAACAGCTTGCCGATATGAACCCGCTCTCTCTTAGTAAGGGAAACAATATTTCACTTGTAACGCCGGAATACCATGAGGGCGGCCAGATCATTTTCCGTGATAATAAGCAGAGAATGATCAAGGATAAGCAGGTGCTTCTGCTGGCAGCATCAATCACGACCGGTAAGTCTGTAAAACAGGCCATCGAGTCCGTGCTGTATTACGGGGGAACTGTTTGCGGAATCTGTTCGATCTTCAGTTCTGTAAGTAAAGTGGCAGGAATGGAAGTGAAGACGATCTTCACAAGTGCGGATCTACCGGATTATCGCGCATATAAGCCGCTCGAGTGTCCAATGTGTAAGGAAGGAAAGCGGATCGAAGCGATCGTGAACAGCTTCGGATATTCGAAATTGTAAAGGACATTATAAAGAGCAATCGGAGAAGATTTGCAGAATCGACTAAACAAAGGCAAATAAAAAAGACAACCACATGACGGAATGGTTGTCTTTTCCTATTTGCAAATTTATCTCGAAACGAAATTAAGCAATCTCGTTAACAGCCTTTGTTAAACGGGAAATCTTTCTTGCGCAAGTGTTTTTATGATAAACACCCTTCGTTCCTGCTTTGTTGATTACAGAGATTGCTTCTTTTAAAGCAGCCTTAGCAGCTTCAGCATCTTTCTTAGCAACAGCAGTTTCAACTTTCTTCACATAAGTTTTCACTTTAGATTTGATTGCTTTATTTCTAGCTGTCTTTGTCTCAGTTACTAAAATTCTCTTCTTAGCAGATTTAATGTTAGCCATTTTCCGACACCTCCAAATTCTGATTCATTTCTTTCATTGCCGACAGAACGTGACACGGAACATCTGCCGAACACACTTATTTATTGTATTCGAATAAATATTTCTTGTCAATACATATTTTGTGTTTTTTGAGAAAAACTAGGAATAAATGCGGTAAAGTAAAACAGAAGGCAAGGGGGAACAGTATGATCGAGAAATACAGTATCCGGACAGATCTAGCTTTGGAGCAGAAAGAGCGTTTTGAATCGGACAATGTCGAGGTTCAGGGAGTATCTCTCACGGAAGAATATAATGAAGAACTGGAGATCCGTGTGACCACGGTGAAGATAGAGACGGAGAAAGGCGCGAAAATCATGGGAAAACCGGTGGGAAGCTATATTACCATGGAAGCGCCGAATATGGCGGTGCCGGATGAGGAGTACCACCGGGAGATTTCCAGGGAGCTTGCGAAATTTATCAAGGATATGGTGCCTGAAAAAGAGGAGGATTATCAGGTGCTGATCGTGGGACTGGGGAACCGGAAAGTGACACCGGATGCTTTGGGACCTTATGTTGTGGATAACCTGAATATCACACGCCATATTTTCAGGGAGTATGGAAAATATGCGATGGGGGAGGAAAAGGCGGAAAGTGTCAGTGCCATTGCGCCGGGGGTGATGGCGCAGACCGGAATGGAAACGGTCGAGATTATACGCGGGGTGGTTAAGGAGACGAACCCCGATTTCATTATTGCCATCGATGCGCTTGCCGCGCGGAATTCCAGAAGGCTGAACCGGACAATCCAGGTCGCGGACACCGGAATCCATCCGGGATCGGGCGTGGGAAATCAGCGCAATGCGATAACGAAAGAGACGGTTGGGATACCGGTCATTGCAATCGGGGTTCCCACGGTAGTGGATGCGGCGACGATTGTCAACGATACGATGGAGAATTTTCTTCAGGCGTTGGAAGAATCCGAGACGCTCAAGGGAGTCGGACTGGTCCTGCAGGGGTACAATGCTGCGGAAAAGTATGAACTGGTCAGGCAACTGATCTCCCCACATTTAAATGGAATGTTCGTGACGCCCAAAGACATTGATGAGACGGTAAAAAGGATCAGTTATACGATTTCAGAAAGTTTAAATATGCTGTTCGCCCATGAAGAAGAAAAGGAGAAGGAATAATCTGTCGCCACGTTGCATAAAATAGGAAAGCGAAGGTAATGTCGCAGGTTTGAAATCGAGGCGGAAAATATGAAAAAATGGCGGATGAGTACACTCCTTACGGGAATCATTATCTGCATACTCGGAGGCTATGTGCTCCTTAAGGGAAGCAGGCAGATCTGGAATTCATGGAAGCTGCAGATCGCGCAGGAAATTCAGGAACATGCGGAAATGATGTATTTTCCAGGGATCGCATGCAGCGAAAAACAGTCGGATAAACGATCGGTAAATGAATGGATCTCCGGGATGGCGATGAATCTTTTCCCGCTTGGTAAATATATAGGAAGTAAAAGTGATGCGGAGTCTGCGGTGGAGGATGAGGCTACCTATGAGATGCTGGTGAGAAGACAGGCTGAGGACGAAAACCAGGTGGACGAGAATGGAAATCTTGTAGGGCAGGATGAAAGCCAGATAACGCAGACACCCACTGTGGCGGCGGCAGATATTTCTCTGGAAAAACTGTCGGATTTTGAGTATCTGGTCAGCAGTTTCTATACGGTAGACAGCGTGACCTATGTGGAATCTTCGGACCTGAATGCGGCAGAGCTGATGAAGAAGGATATGAGGATCCAGGGAGATGCCGAAGGTCCGAAGATTCTCATTTTCCACACGCATTCACAGGAAAGCTTTATCGATTCCAATGGGGATCCATCGACCAGTATCGTGGGGATCGGAAGGTATCTGGCGGAGCTTCTTACAAACAAGTACCATATCGAGACCCTTCATCATGAAGGGGTGTATGACCTGATCGACGGCAAACTGGATCGAAGTGAAGCGTACGAGCTCGCAAAGCCGGAAATTGAGCGGATTCTGAAGGAGAATCCGGGAATCGAAGTCGTCATTGATCTGCATCGGGACGGTGTGAAAAGCACCACGCATCTGGTGACGGAGATTAACGGAAAGCAGACGGCGCAGATCATGTTTTTTAACGGTATGTGCAGAACCAGAGCGAACGGCAATCTGACGGGAATGACGAACCCATATATACAGGATAATCTGGCATTTTCTCTGCAGATGAAAATTGCTGCGGAATCGAAATATCCCGGATTTGCGAGACGGATTTATCTGAAGGGCTACAAATATAACATGGATCTCTGCCCGAAGATGCTGTTGATCGAAGCGGGAGCACAGACGAACACGGTGGAAGAAATGAGAAATGCCATGGAACCGCTTGCCGAGCTTTTGAATGATGTTCTGCAGTGAATTTTCGTGTTACTTGACAAAACAGGAAAGTTTGGGATAAAATTCATAACATACGAAAAAAGAAAGGGAACGGTAAATATGGCAAAACAATCTACATACGATGCGGATAGTATTTCCATACTGGAAGGACTGGAGGCTGTCAGAAAGCGTCCGGGTATGTATATCGGAAGTGTCAGTACGAAGGGACTGAACCATCTGGTCTATGAGATCGTGGACAATGCGGTGGATGAGCATCTGGCAGGATTCTGCGATCGGATCGAGGTGACGCTGGAGAAGGACGGATCGGCTACGGTGAACGACAACGGCCGCGGGGTACCGGTTGGAATGCACGCAAAGGGTGTGTCGGCGGCGCGTATTGTATATACGACACTTCATGCGGGCGGAAAATTTGACGATTCAGCATACAAGACGAGCGGGGGGCTGCACGGGGTAGGCTCTTCGGTCGTCAATGCGCTGTCCACATATATGGATGTAAAGATCAGCCGGGAGGGCGCGGTACATCACGACCGGTATGAGAAGGGGCATCCGGTGATCGAGCTGGAAAATGGGTTACTGCCTGTCATCGGGAAGACGAAGAAGACGGGAACCTGTGTCAATTTCCTGCCGGATCCGGAGATTTTTGAAAAGACCCGTTTCCGGGAGGAAGAGATTAAGAGCCGTCTGCATGAGACCGCATATCTGAATCCGGAGCTGACGATCCTTTTTACAGATAAGAGAAAGGAACCGGAGGAGCGGATCGAATATCATGAGCCGGACGGAATCATTGGATTTATCAAGGATCTGAACTCCAAGAATGAGACCCTGCACGAACCGGTCTATTATAAGGGAGAGGCCGAAGGTATCGAAGTGGAAGTCGCATTCCAGTATGTAAATGAATTCCATGAAAATGTACTCGGTTTCTGCAACAACATTTACAATGCCGAAGGCGGAACGCATCTCACCGGGTTTAAGACCACATTTACCACGATCATGAACCAGTATGCGAGAGAGCTGGGGATCCTGAAGGAAAAGGACAGCAATTTTACGGGCGCCGATGTCCGGAACGGAATGACGGCGATCGTATCCATCAAGCATCCGGATCCGCGGTTTGAAGGGCAGACGAAGACCAAGCTGGATAATCAGGATGCTGCAAAAGCCACCGGAAAGGTGACCAGTGATGAGGTGACGAGGTATTTCGACCGGAATCTGGAGACGCTCAAGAAAGTGCTTTCCTGTGCGGAAAAGGCGGCGAAGATCCGTAAGACCGAGGAGAAGGCCAAGACCAATCTTCTGACGAAACAGAAGTATTCCTTTGACAGCAACGGGAAGCTGGCGAACTGTGAGAGCCGGGATCCCTCCAAATGTGAGATCTTTATCGTCGAGGGGGACTCGGCGGGAGGCTCTGCGAAGACGGCGCGAAACCGGATGTATCAGGCCATCCTTCCGATCCGCGGAAAGATCCTCAATGTGGAGAAGGCCAGCATCGACAAGATTCTCGCCAACGCGGAGATCAAGACCATGATCAATGCCTTCGGATGCGGATTTTCCGAAGGGTACGGAAACGATTTTGACATTACGAAACTACGGTATGATAAGATCATCATTATGGCCGATGCGGATGTGGACGGTGCGCACATTTCCACGTTGCTTCTGACGCTGTTCTACCGGTTTATGCCGGAACTGATCTATGAGGGACATGTGTATGTGGCGATGCCACCGCTCTATAAAGCGATGCCGAAAAAGGGAGAGGAAGAGTACCTGTACGATGACAAGGCACTGGAGCGATACCGTAAGACGCATGAGGGACCATTTACCCTTCAGCGCTACAAAGGTCTCGGAGAAATGGACGCCCAGCAGCTCTGGGAGACCACACTGGATCCGGAGAGAAGACTGCTTAAGAGAATCGAGATAGAAGACGCCCGCATGGCATCCAGCGTGACGGAGATGCTGATGGGAACGGAAGTACCGCCGCGCCGCGCATTTATCTATGAGAATGCGACGGAAGCGGAACTGGATATTTAGGAGGGAAGGCAATTTGGAGAATTCACAGATTATCCGGACAGAGTATTCGGATTTGATGAAGAAATCATATATCGATTACGCGATGAGTGTCATTGTGTCCCGCGCGCTTCCGGATGTGAGAGACGGACTGAAGCCGGTACAGAGAAGAACACTTTACGATATGTATGAACTGGGAATACGGTATGACAAGCCTTACCGGAAATGCGCCCGTATCGTCGGGGACACCATGGGTAAATATCATCCCCACGGGGACAGTTCTATTTATGAAGCGTTGGTTGTGATGGCTCAGGATTTCAAGAAAGGCATGGTACTCGTGGACGGTCACGGCAATTTCGGCTCCATCGAGGGGGACGGTGCTGCGGCCATGCGTTATACGGAGGCGAGACTGGCGAAGATCACGCAGGAAGCGTTTCTGGCGGATCTGGATAAGGATATCATCGATTTCGTGCCGAACTTTGACGAGACCGAAAAGGAGCCCTCCGTACTTCCGGTGCGTGTGCCGAATCTGCTGCTCAACGGAGCTGAAGGAATCGCAGTCGGTATGGCAACCAGCATTCCGACCCATAATCTGGGAGAAATTGTGGATGCGGTGAAGGCATACATGAAGAACAACGACATTTCCACGAAGCAGCTCATGAAATATATCAAGGGCCCGGATTTCCCGACGGGAGGGATCGTGGTCAACAAGGATGAGCTTCTGAATATCTATGAGACCGGAACCGGGAAGATCAAGATCCGCGGGAAGGTCGATGTGGAAGAGGTCAAGGGAGGACGCAAGAAGATCATTATTTCTGAGATTCCATACACCATGATCGGTGCGGGAATCGGAAAATTCCTAAATGACGTGGCGAACCTGATCGAGACAAAGAAGACGAATGATATCGTGGACATTTCCAATCAGTCCTCCAAGGAAGGAATCCGCATCGTGATCGAAGTGAAGAAAGATACGGATGTGGAGAACCTCATCAACATGCTTTACAAGAAGACCCGTCTGGAAGATACTTTCGGCGTTAATATGCTTGCGGTTGCAGACGGAAGACCGGAAGTCCTGGGTTTGAAGAAGATTATTGAGTATCATGTGGATTTCCAGTTTGAACTGGCAACCAGAAAGTACCGGACACTTCTCAATAAAGAAAAGGACAAAAAGGAGATTCAGGAAGGCCTGATCAAGGCCTGCGATGTGATCGACCTGATCATTGAGATCCTGCGGGGGAGCAAATCGGTGAAGGAGGCAAAGGCGTGCCTGACTCAGGGAATCACGGAGAATATCAAGTTTAAGTCAAAGATTTCCCAGAAGATGGCATCCATGCTGCGCTTTACCGAGCGTCAGGCGACGGCGATCCTGGAAATGCGTCTCTACAAGCTGATCGGACTGGAGATCGAAGCGCTCATGAAGGAGCACGAAGAGACGCTGAAAAATATAGCACGCTATGAGGATATCCTGAATAATTATGACTCCATGTCCGAGGTTATCATGGATGATCTGGATGCGCTGAAGAAGGAATATGCGGTGAAGAGGCGGACGGTGGTCGAGAATGCTGAGGAAGCTGTCTTCGAAGAAAAGAAGGTGGAAGAGCAGGAGGTCGTACTTCTGATGGATCGTTTCGGCTATGCAAAGACGGTGGATGTTTCTACTTATGAAAGGAACAAAGAAGCTGCCGACAAGGAGAATAAATACATTCTTACCTGCATGAATACCGGAAAGCTGATGCTGTTCACGGCGGACGGCAAGATGCATCAGGCCAAGGTACAGGATCTGCCTTACGGAAAGTTCCGCGATAAGGGGCTTCCGGTGGACAACGTAAGTAATTACGACAGTACGAAGGAGGAGATCATCTATATTTGTGATGACCGACAGCTGTATTTCGCGAAGTTTTTGTTTGTCACGAAGCAGGGAATGCTGAAAAAGGTGGACGGAAGTGAGTTCCAGGTGGCAAAGCGGACGATCGCAGCGACGAAGCTGCAGGATGATGACGCGGTTGTGAGCATTCAGATTGTGAACGACAGCCAGAACGTGGTGCTGATGACGGAAAACGAATATGTACTCCGGTTTGCTGCGGAAGAAGTGGCCGAAAAGAAAAAGGGTGCCGTCGGAGTGCGGGGAATCCGGCTCCAGAAGAAGGATGCCGTGGAGAAAGTGGTTCTGTTTGAAGAGGGAACGGAAGCAAAGGTTATGTTTCATGAGAAAGAGATCACACTGAACCGTCTGAAGTTGGCACGGCGGGATGGAATCGGAACGAAAATGAGAAAATAGCGGAAAATACTTGATTTTGAGAATTGAAAGTGTTATAGTTATTACCAGTAACATAGGAAATGAGCAGAAGAGTGGACGAAAGTTCACTCTTCTTTTTACGAAGTGCCGGTGACGGGACAGATTCAAAAAGAAAGGAAGTTGCAGATTGTCAAAAAGGGAAGTGTATGAACAGAAAACGGAAGAAATTCTGCTTCCGATCCTCGAAAAGCATGGATTTGAACTCTGGGATGTAGAGTATGTCAAAGAGGGAAGCAACTGGTATCTCAGAGCTTATATCGACAAGCCGGGGGGAATCATGGTCGATGACTGTGAGGTGGTCAGTCGCGAACTGTCCGATATTCTGGACGAGAAAGATTTTATTGATGAGGCATATATTCTGGAGATCAGCTCTCCGGGACTGGGACGCCCGCTTAAGAAGGAGAGAGATTTTGAACGAAGCCTGGGCGAGGAAGTGGAGATCCGGACATACCGGGCAATCGACGGACAGAAAGAATTTCTTGGAATCTTAAAGAGTTATGATAAGGATACAGTTACCATTGAGTATGAAGACGAAGAGACAAAGACATTCGAAAGAGCAGATATTGCTTTGATTCGTCTCGCATTTGATTTCTAGTGACAGGAGGAAAAAAGAAAATGAACACAGAATTATTAGAAGCGCTTAATATTCTTGAACAGGAAAAAGACATCAGCAAGGAAACGCTGATGGATGCAATTGAGAATTCACTGATCAGCGCATGTAAGAACCATTTTGGAAAAGCTGACAATATTAAAGTGATCATGGATCGTAAGACTTGTGACTATTCTCTGTTCCAGGAGAAAACAGTTGTTGAGACGGTAGAGGATCCGGTGGAAGAGATCAGTCTTACCAATGCAAAGATGATGGATCCGTCCTATGAACTGGGCGATATCGTACAGATCCCGGTCGAGTCCAAATCTTTCGGAAGAATCGCAACGCAGAATGCGAAGAATCTGATTCTTCAGAAGATCCGTGAAGAGGAGAGAAAAGTCGTTTACGATCAGTATTTTGAAAAAGAAAAGGATATCGTGACCGGCATCGTGCAGCGTTATGTCGGCAAGAATATCAGCATCAACCTTGGTAAGGCGGATGCGATGCTGACAGAAAACGAGCAGGTGAAGGGAGAAGTATTCCAGCCGACCGAACGAGTCAAGTTATATGTAGTTGAAGTGAAGAACACCACGAAGGGACCGAAGATCCTGGTTTCCAGAACTCATCCGGAGCTGGTAAAACGTCTTTTCGAGGCAGAGGTTACCGAAGTGAAGGACGGTATCGTGGAGATCAAGAGCATTGCCAGAGAGGCGGGATCCCGTACCAAGATTGCTGTGTGGTCCAATGATCCGGATGTGGATCCGGTCGGAGCATGCGTCGGTATGAACGGCGCCAGAGTCGGAGCGGTGGTAAATGAGCTCCGCGGTGAGAAGATCGATATCATCAACTGGGATGAGAACCCGGCACTTCTGATCGAGAATGCGCTCAGCCCGGCGAAGGTTATTTCGGTTGCGGCTGATCCGGATGAGAAGACGGCAAGCGTGATCGTTCCGGATTACCAGTTATCCCTCGCCATCGGCAAGGAAGGACAGAATGCAAGACTGGCTGCCCGCCTGACCGGATACAAGATCGATATCAAGAGTGAGACCCAGGCAATCGAATCCGGCGAACTCCCGGCAAATTATATGGAAATGGCCATGGAGGAGGACTATCAGGAGGATGAACCTGCTGAGAATTATTCCGGGGAAGAGGATTATACTTCCGATGATCTGGATCTGTATGAAGAATAATTAGGAGTGATACGTTGAGCGCTATGAGAAAAATTCCCATGCGCAAGTGTGTGGGATGTCAGGAAATGAAGAGTAAAAAAGAAATGCTGCGTATTCTGAAAACAGCGGAGAATGAATTTGTTCTCGATGCGACCGGAAGAAAGAACGGACGCGGGGCGTACCTTTGCTTCTCGAAGGAATGCCTGGAAAAGGCAAGAAAGAACAAAGGGCTTGAACGTTCATTCAAGCAGACGATCCCGAAGGAAGTCTATGAGAACCTGGAAAAGGAGCTGGAAAATCTTGAAGTTGAATAAATCACTGTCCCTTCTGAGTCTTGCGACGAAAGCGGGTAAGACAAAAAGCGGAGAATTCCTTACGGAAAAAGCAGTCAAGGAGGGAGATGCATATCTCGTGATCGTCGCGGCGGATGCATCGGACAATACCAGAAAACGATTTCAGAATATGTGTGATTTTTATAAAGTGCCAATCTATTTTTATGGAGATAAAGATACCTTGGGGCATGCAATGGGGAAGGAATTCCGCGCGTCTCTTGCAGTAACGGATGCAGGATTTGCGAAAGGAATCAGAAAGCAGTTGGATACAGAGAAGGATACGGTTGCATAGGAGGTAGTTATATATGTCAAAATTAAGAGTATATGAGCTCGCGAAAGAGCTGAATAAGACGAACAAAGAGATGCTCGCCATGTTAAAGGAAAAGGGTATCGAAGTTGCAAGTCATATGAGCACTCTTTCGGATGAGCAGGTCGATATGATGAAGAAACCGGCAGCGGCGAAGAAGCCGGCAGAAGTACAGCCGAAAAAAGAGACAGAAGAGACGGAGGTACCGAAGAAGAAAAATATTGTTCAGGTGTTCCGTCCTCAGAATACACAGAACGGCGGACGAAACAGCCGTCCGCAGGGACAGCGTCAGGGAGGCCGTCCACAGGGAAATAATAATGCGCAGGGAGGCCGTCTGCAGGGAAATAACAACGCGCAGGGAGGCCGTCCGCAGGGAAATAACAATGTGCAGGGAGGCCGTCCGCAGGGAAATAACAATGCGCAGGGAGGCCGTCCGCAGGGAAATAACAATGCGCAGGGAGGCCGCCCGCAGGGAAATAATAACGCGCAGGGAGGCCGCCCGCAAAACGGCGGTCAGAATCGTCCGTTTGAAGGAAGAAGAGAAGGGTTCCAGGGAAGAGACCGTGACGACAGAAGAGGCCGTGACGATCAGAGACAGAACCGCACGGGTGAAGGAAGAAGAGAAGGATTCCAGGGAAGAGACCGTGACGACAGAAGAGGCCGTGACGACCAGAGACAGGGTCGCCCATTCGAAGGAAGAAGAGAAGGGTTCCAGGGAAGAGACCGCGATGACAGAAGAGAAAACCGCGATTTCCGCGACAAAGACGGACGTGATTTCCGTGACAAGGACAGCCGCGATTTCCGTGACAAGGATTCCAGGGATGACAGAAGAGACGGTCGTCGTGATGACCGGAGAAAATCCGGCCCGGCAATTCCGGCACCTGCAATTGCTGAGCAGAAACCGAGCCGTACGAAACCGAAGGATGCTCATAAGAAAAAAGAATACAGAAATGATGATAATGACAACGAAGAAAGAATGCCAAAAGGCAAAAAAGGAAAGAATAATACCCCGCAGCCGAAATTAGAAAGACCGCAGCCGAAGAAAGAGGCGGCAGAAGAGCAGATCAAGCAGATCACCATTCCTGAGAAGCTGACGATTCAGGAACTGGCTGACAAGATGAAAATCCAGCCGTCTGTGATCGTGAAGAAACTCTTTATGCAGGGCAAGATCGTGACGATCAATCAGGAAATCGATTTCGATACCGCAGAAGAAATTGCGATGGAGTTCGAAGTGCTCTGTGAAAAAGAAGAAGTGGTCGATGTGATCGAAGAGCTTCTGAAAGAGGAAGAAGAGGACGAAAAGAAAATGAAGAAACGTCCTCCGGTTGTATGTGTTATGGGTCATGTAGACCATGGTAAAACCTCTCTTCTGGATGCGATCCGTGATACCCATGTGATCGAAGGCGAGGCCGGCGGAATTACCCAGCACATCGGTGCATCTGTTGTAGAGGTGAACGGAGAAAAGATCACATTTCTGGATACACCGGGACATGAGGCATTTACTGCAATGCGTATGCGTGGGGCAAATTCTACAGATATCGCGATTCTGGTTGTAGCAGCAGACGACGGTGTCATGCCTCAGACTGTGGAAGCGATCAACCATGCGAAAGCAGCGGGAATTGAGATCGTTGTTGCGATCAACAAGATCGATAAGCCGAGTGCAAATATTGAACGAGTAAAACAGGAACTGACTGAATACGAATTGATTCCGGAAGACTGGGGCGGAAGCACCATCTTTGTTCCGGTTTCCGCTCGTACCGGAGAAGGCATTGATGATCTGATGGAAATGATCCTTCTGACTGCGGAAGTGATGGAATTAAAGGCAAACCCGAACCGTCGCGCAAGAGGTCTTGTGATCGAAGCCGAACTGGACAAAGGTAAAGGTCCGGTTGCGACTGTGCTGGTACAGAAAGGAACTCTCCGTGTAGGAGATCCGGTTGCGGCAGGTTCTGCTTACGGTAAAGTGCGTGCCATGATGGATGACAAGGGACGCCGGGTGAAAGAGGCAGGCCCGTCTACTCCGGTAGAAATCCTCGGACTGAATGACGTTCCGAACGCAGGCGAAGTTTTCGTGGGATGCGGTAACGAAAAAGAAGCGAGAAGCTTTGCAGAGACATTTATCAGCCAGGGAAGAATGAAAATGCTGGATGAAACGAAGACGAAGATGTCTCTGGATGATCTGTTCAACCAGATCCAGGAAGGTAATCTGAAAGAACTTGGTATCGTTGTCAAAGCCGATGTACAGGGATCCGTTGAAGCAATCAAGCAGAGTCTTGTGAAGCTGTCCAACGATGAAGTTGTGGTGAAGATCATCCACGGAGGTGTCGGTGCAATCAACGAATCAGACGTTACACTGGCTGCGGCGTCTAACGCGATCATCATCGGATTCAATGTCCGCCCGGATGCATCTGCAAAAGAAACAGCAGAGCGCGAAGGGGTTGACATGAGATTATATCGCGTCATTTACAATGCGATCGAGGATGTAGAAGCTGCCATGAAGGGTATGCTGGAACCGGTATTTGAGGAGAAGGTTCTTGGTCATGCCGAAGTGCGCCAGACATTCAAGGCATCCGGAGTCGGAACCATTGCAGGTTCTTACGTGCTGGATGGTGTGTTTGAAAGAGACTGTCAGGTTCGTATCACACGTGACGGCATTGTGATCTATGATGGAAAACTGGCATCCCTCAAACGTTTCAAAGATGACGTGAAAGAAGTGAAAGCCGGTTATGAATGTGGTTTTGTATTTGAACGTTTCAACGATATCAAGGAGGGTGACCAGGTAGAAGCATTCAAGATGGTCGAGATCCCAAGATAATAAAGGAAGGCGTTTTGAAATATGAGAAAGAACAGTATTAAGAATACAAGAGTAAATACGGAGGTGCAGCGTGAGCTGAGCAATATTCTGCGCGGCGGGATCAAGGATCCCCGCGTTGCACCGATGACTTCGGTGGTGGCGGTTGAAGTTGCACCGGATTTAAAGACCTGTAAAGCATACATCAGCGTTCTTGGTGATGAAAAGGCACAGGCAGACACGGTAAAGGGACTTCAGAGTGCGGAAGGCTATATCCGCCGTGAGCTTGCACATACACTGAATATGAGAAATACACCGGAGATCCGGTTTGTGCTGGATCAGTCGATCGAGTACGGCGTAAATATGTCGAAGAAAATTGATGATCTGACAAAGAATTTGAAAAAAGAGGATGAGGAGCATGTTACAGAAAGCAATTAAGAAAGCGCAGACGATCGCTGTCGGCGGTCATATACGTCCGGATGGAGATTGTGTAGGCTCCTGTATGGGATTATGGCTTTATGTAAAAGAAAACTTTCCCGAAAAAGAGATTCATGTGTATCTGGAGGAAATCCCGAATACGTTCAAGTTCATGAAGGGAACAGAAGAAATCCGTCATGAGATCCCGGATGAGAAGATCTACGATCTGTTTATCCTTCTGGACTGCGGATCACCGGACAGACTGGGATTCTCAGCACCTCTTTATGAGAATGCAAAGCATTCGCTGTGTGTGGATCATCACATCAGCAACCAGGCTTTTGCAGAAGAGAACTATGTACGACCGGATGCAAGTTCCACGTCAGAACTGATCTATGATCTTTTGGATCATGAGAAAATCCCGAAAGCAGTGGCAGAGTGTCTGTACACGGGGATGGTGCACGATACAGGGGTGTTCCGGTACACCAATACCCATCCGTCTACGATGCGCTCGGCCGCAGCATTGATGGAAAAAGGAATCGATTTTTCCAGGATCATTACGGAGACATTTGACGAAAAAAGTTATGTTCAGAACCAGGTTCTGGGCCGTGCGCTTCTGGAAAGTATCCGGTTCATGGATGGGAGATGTATCGTGTCCTCTCTTCGGAAGAAAGATATGGAATTTTATCAGGTACAGCCCAAGCATCTGGATGGCATTGTCAGTCAGCTGAAGCTGACGAAAGGCGTGGATGTCGCTATCTTCATGTATGAGCTGGAAAATGGCACATTTAAAGTCAGCCTGCGCTCTACCGAAGCTGTGGATGTCAGTGAAGTCGCCAGATATTTCGGCGGCGGCGGTCATGTAAGGGCAGCAGGATGCACCATGTCTGGAACGGTACATGATGTGATCAATAATCTGTCAAGAAGGATCGAACTGCAGATGAAAGGCGGGAACGAGGCTTAAATGATACACGGAGTGCTGAATATTTATAAAGAAAAAGGATATACTTCTCATGATGTGGTTGCCCGTTTGAGAAGGATCGTGGGACAGAAGAAGATCGGTCATACCGGGACACTCGATCCGGAAGCCGAAGGCGTCCTGCCCGTATGTCTCGGGAAGGCGACCAAATTATGTGATCTTCTGACTGACAAGGATAAGACCTACGAAGCGGTACTGCTTCTGGGAATTTCAACCGATACGCAGGATACCACAGGAAAGATCCTGGAGGAAAAAAACACGGCGGATTTGAGGGAAGAAGCAGTGCGGGAAGTGGTATTATCCTTTGAAGGCGAGTACGATCAGATACCGCCGATGTTTTCCGCTTTGAAAGTCGGCGGGAAAAAGCTGTATGAGCTCGCAAGAGACGGGAAAGAAGTGGAGAGAAAGCCAAGGCATGTGCAGATCTATCGTATCCGAATCCTTCAGATCGATCTGCCTCGTGTCCGTATGGAAGTAACATGCTCCAAGGGAACCTATATCCGCACACTGTGCCACGATATCGGTGAGAAACTGGGATGCGGAGGATGCATGGAATCCCTGCTCCGGACAAGAGTGGAGCGGTTTGGCGTGGCAGAAAGTCTCCGGATTTCCGAAGTGGAGCAACTTATGGATGAGGGAACACTTCAGGAACATATGATAAAAGTGGATGAGATGTTCCCGGATTATCAGAAGGTGTATCTGACGCCGGAAGCTTCGGCTGCTGTGAGGAACGGCAATTCGTTCCGTCTGGGGGATGTAATCTGGATATCGGAACTTTCTGGATTTCAGAATGCGGAAAGAGTACGGGTCTATGATGAGGAACGGAATTTTATTGCCGTGTATGAATTTGAAAAAGAAAATCAATTATTTAAAATCGTAAAAATGTTTTTTGACAAAAAAGAGAAGTAAGACTGTATACTATGACATAAAGAGGAAATGAAATGGAGTATTTCAAAGGGCTTGCATCCTACCGGGGAGACGGAAGGACAGCGATTACACTTGGAAAATTTGACGGACTTCACCGCGGACATCAGAAGCTGATTCATAAGGTGCGTCAGCTGAAGGAAGCGCATGAAGTGAAGTCGGTTGTGTTTGCTTTTGACATGACACCGCTTTTTGAGCGGCTGGGGCTGCCAAGAGATGGGATCATGTCGAACGAGGAACGGCGTATGCATCTGGAAGATGAGGTGGATGCGCTTGTGGAGTGTCCGTTTACAGAGAAAATCAGCAGTATGGAGGCAGAAGTCTTCATCCGTGACATTCTTTCCGGGCTGTTTCACGCAAAGTATGTTGTGGTCGGAACCGATTTCCGGTTCGGGCACGATAAACGCGGTGATGTGAACATGCTGGCAGAATATGCCGGAGAATATGATTATGAACTGTTCGTGATCGAGAAAGAAATGTATGGAGATCGTGAGATCAGCAGTACTTATGTCAGAGAAGAATTGCGTAAAGGAAATATGCAAGTGGTAAACGAGATGCTCGGGTATCCCTATACGGTTGCCGGAATTGTGGAATATGGAAAACAGCTTGGAAGAAGACTGGGATTTCCCACCCTGAATGTCCATCCTGCCAAAGAGAAACTGCTTCCGCCGAACGGAGTCTATATAGACCGCGTGAAGCTGGACGGCGTGTGGTATGACGGAATCGGCAATGTAGGTGTAAAGCCGACGGTAACAGACGAAAAGCGGATGCTGATAGAAAGCTATCTGTTTGATTATGAAGGAAATGCTTATGGAAAAAATGTGAAGATTCAGCTTTACGAATTCCGCAGACCTGAGAAAAAGTTTGCCTCTGTCGAAGAAATGCGGCAGCAGGTAGAGTCTGATATCTCTTATGGAAGAGAGTATTTCCGTCACAAAAGAGGATAAGGAGAAAACGATATGAATATCACAACGATTTTTCTGCTGCTGGGTGGTTTGGGTCTGTTTTTGTTCGGTATGGAGCTTATGAGCGACGGACTGGAGAAAGCAGCCGGTGCCCGGATGCGGGGAATTCTTGAATTCTTTACAAAAAACCGTTTTATTGGAATGCTGGTGGGAATTCTTTTCACGGCAGTAGTTCAGTCGTCCAGTGCGACGACGGTCATGGTGGTCAGCTTTGTAAATTCCGGGCTCATGAATCTGTACCAGGCCAGTGGAGTCATTCTGGGAGCCAATATCGGTACAACAGTGACCGGGCAGCTGATTGCATTTAATCTTTCGGATGTTGCACCACTGTTCGTCATGATCGGCGTGATCATGTATATGTTCTGTAAAAAGACCAATATCAAACGAGTTGGTGTGGTGGTCCTTGGATTTGGTATCTTGTTCATGGGACTCAGTACCATGGGGGATGCCATGACATCCCTGAAAAACTCTCCGCAAGTCATGGAACTTCTCCAGTCACTGACCAATCCGCTGATGGCAATCGTGGTTGGATTTGTGATTACATCCATTCTTCAGAGTTCATCGGCTACGGTCGGTATCATTATTCTGATGGCAGGACAAGGGCTTCTGGCATTTGCCATCTGTCCGTTCTTGATCCTGGGATGTAATATGGGCTCCTGTATGTCAGCCCTTCTTGCCAGCCTTGGAGGAAAGAAGGATGCAAAGCGGGCCGCATGGATTCATTTTCTGTTTAACATTATCGGATCCTTTATTATTTTCATCGTACTGATGATTGCGACCGATCCGATTACAACGGCAATCCTGAAGTTCTCAGGAAACAATCCGTCTCGTGCGGTTGCGAACGCACATACGATCATTAAGATTACAGAAGTAATCCTGTTGTTCCCGTTCATGAACTGGGTAGTGAAAGCAACTTACAAGATTATTAAGGGTAAAGATCCTTCACCGGAAGATGAATTTGAACTTCTTTACATCGGAGAAGGAAAGATGATGACACCAAGTACCGCAACAGTGAATGCCATTCAGGAAATCGAACACATGGGACAGCTTGCCTGTGATAATCTGAAGCTTGGAATGAAAACACTCTGTGATCCGAACGAGGATGAGATCAATGTGATCTACCAGAAAGAGCGGTATATCAACTTCCTGAATCATAAGATCACGGATTATCTTGTGAAGGCCAGCGAGATGGAGATGCCGATCGCCGATTCTCAGATGGTGGGAGCACTCTTTCACGTGGTAAACGATATCGAACGTATCGGTGACCATGCGGAGAACCTTGCCGATTCAGCCAAAATGATCAGGAACGGAGAGGCACAGATCAGCGATAAGGCAAAACAGCAGCTTCAGGATATGACAGAGATGGTTATGGAAATTCTGGACTACTCACTGGATATGTTCACACACAACAATCAGGAACATATGCAGGAAATTCTGGATCTCGAGGATGCGATCGATGAGAAAGAGAAGAAGCTCCAGAGAGCCCATGTAAAACGTCTTACTAAAAACAGATGTACACCGGAAGGCGGTATGATTTTCTCCGATACGGTATCCGGTCTGGAACGTGTGGCGGACCACGCGACAAATATTGCATTTGCGATTCATCAGCCGGACGATTACAGTGACGATGATGATTAAAAGTGCTTGACTTCATACGGCTGTTGTGATATATTAAAGCGGTGTGAAAACCGGTGTTCGGCAGATGGAATCTCCAACCGCTGCTTAATACCTGGCAATTATTAGTATATATCAGGAGGTAGTGACAAATGATCACAAAAGAAATGAAAGAACAGATTATTAAGGAATACGGAAGAACAGAAGGAGATACAGGATCTCCGGAAGTACAGGTTGCTATTCTTACAGCAAGAATCAATGACCTGAACGACCACTTCAAAGCTAACCCGAAGGATTTCCACTCAAGAAGAGGACTTCTTAAGATGGTTGGACAGAGAAGAGGACTTCTTGCATACCTTAAGAAGAATGATATTGAAAGATATCGTTCACTGATTGAAAGATTAGGTCTGAGAAAGTAATTCTGATCATAAAGCGAAAGAGAGCATTTCACTGGGTGGAGTGCTCTCTTTTTATGTGGGTGGCTAGCCACCCTCTTCACTTTTCCCTTGCAACTAAGGACTTGCTGTGATATAATGTGTAAGATTGTGGCAGTATGTAGATCCGAGACCACTGAAAAGCGCATCTGTATCCGGAGGGGAAGATGGGTTTTTCAGTAGTTTCGGAAAAGGCTGCCGATGACATATAGTGAGACATATAGTGAATAGTAGAAAGGAAAAAAAGCATGTATAAAACATTTGAAATGGAGCTTGCAGGCAGAACTCTCCGCGTTGATGTCGGTAGAGTAGCAAAGCAGGCAAATGGAGCAGCGCTTATGCATTATGGTGATACGGTTGTGCTGTCAACAGCAACTGCATCAGACAAGCCGAGAGAAGGAATCGATTTCTTCCCGCTTAGTGTGGAATACAATGAGAAATTATATGCCGTTGGAAAGATCCCGGGAGGATTTAACAAGAGAGAGGGAAAGGCTTCCGAAAATGCGGTTCTTACCTGCCGTGTAATCGATCGTCCGATGAGACCACTGTTCCCGAAGGATTATAGAAATGATGTAACTTTAGAGAACCTGGTTCTTTCTGTAGACCAGGACTGCGCACCGGAACTTACCGCAATGCTTGGTTCTGCAATCGCAACAGCAATCTCAGACATTCCGTTTGACGGACCGACAGCATCTACGCAGGTCGGACTGGTTGACGGAGAGTTTGTTTTCAACCCGACTGCAGCACAGAAGGAGAAATCCGATCTGGCACTGACGGTTGCATCTACAAAGGAAAAGGTTATCATGATCGAAGCCGGTGCAAATGAAGTTCCGGAAGATAAGATGATCGAAGCGATCTTCGCTGCACATGAAGTGAACCAGAAGGTGATCGCATTTATCGAAACTATCGTTGCAGAGTGCGGAAAGCCGAAACATGACTATGTAAGTTTCGCTGTACCGGAAGAGCTCTTTGATGCAATGAAGGAGATCGTGACACCGGAAGAGATGGAAGTTGCGGTATTTACCGATGACAAGCAGACCAGAGAAGAGAATATCCGCAAAGTGACAGAAAGACTGGAAGAAGCATTTGCAGACAATGAAGAATGGCTGGCAAAACTTCCGGATGCAGTATATCAGTATCAGAAGAAGGTAGTCCGCAAGATGATCCTCAAAGATCATAAGCGTCCGGACGGAAGAGCAATTGATCAGATCCGCCCGCTTGCAGCAGAAGTAGATCTGCTTCCGAGAGTACACGGTTCTGCAATGTTTACCCGTGGACAGACTCAGATCTGTACCGTTACCACACTTGCTCCACTTTCAGAGGCTCAGAAAGTGGACGGACTGGATGAAGCAGAAACATCCAAGAGATATATGCACCACTACAACTTCCCGTCTTACTCTGTAGGTGAGACCAGACCTTCCAGAGGACCGGGACGACGTGAAATCGGACACGGAGCACTGGCTGAGAGAGCACTGGTGCCGGTACTCCCGTCAGAGGAAGAATTCCCGTATGCGATCCGTACCGTATCCGAGACATTTGAATCCAACGGTTCTACTTCACAGGCCAGCGTTTGTGCATCTTCTATGTCACTGATGGCAGCAGGTGTACCGATCAAATCTGCAGTAGCAGGTATTTCCTGTGGTCTGGTAACCGGAGAGACGGACGATGATTATCTGGTACTAACTGATATTCAGGGACTTGAAGACTTCTTCGGAGACATGGACTTCAAGGTAGCAGGAACCAAGAAAGGTATCACAGCGATCCAGATGGATATCAAGATTCACGGACTGACAAGACCGATTATCGAAGAAGCGATTGCACGTACAAGACAGGCTAGAATTTACATCATGGACGAAGTCATGAGTAAAGCGATCGCCGAGCCGAGACCGCAGGTTGGAAAATATGCTCCGAAGATTATTCAAATGAGTATTGATCCTTCTAAGATCGGCGATGTAGTCGGACAGAGAGGAAAGACCATCAACGCGATCATCGAAAAGACGGGCGTAAAGATCGATATCACCGATGACGGTAACGTATCAATCTGCGGAACCGACGCTGAAAACATGGAAAAAGCGAAGAAGATGATTGCAATCATCGTGACCGACCTGGAAGCAGGAATGGTTCTGGAAGGTGACGTTGTCAGCATCAAGGAATTCGGTGCTTTCGTTGAATTTGCTCCGGGCAAGGAAGGAATGGTTCACATTTCCAAGATCGCTAAGCAGAGAATTGAACATGTGGAAGATGTCCTGACACTGGGCGACCATGTGAAGGTTGTCTGCCTCGGAAAGGACAAGATGGGACGTCTCAGCTTTAGTATCAAAGATGTAGCTGAATAAAGATAAAATTGAAACAGAAAAGAACTCTTCAGAGATGAAGGGTTCTTTTTTTAGCATAAATACGGCATTTTGCCCATATATTTGGTTTAAAGAGGTGGACAAGATGAGAAGAGAGAAGAAAAACCAGATTATCCGAGTGCTTGCGGAGCGGATCCGCGGGATCATATTGAATGAAGGAATTGATTTTGCAACGCTGCAGGAGATCCGACTCCGGGAAGGACAGCCATTGGTGATCCGATGTGATGGGGAGGAAAAGCTGTTTGCGCACATTGTGACGCGCGAAGAGCTGAGAGAAACGATGGAATACATAGCTAACTATTCTTTGTATGCCTATGAAGAAGAGATGAAACAGGGGTTCCTCACGATCGATGGCGGCCATCGGGTGGGAATATCCGGAAAAATTATACCAGATGGAGGACATGTGCGCAATTTTCAATATATTTCTTCTATTAATATCCGTATTTGTCATGAAGTGAAAGGATGTGCGGACCGGCTGTTTCCGGAAGTGCTGGAAAATGGGCGCCTTTGTCACACGCTGATCATATCGCCGCCGGGGAGAGGCAAAACCACACTTCTTCGGGATATGGTGCGGCAGATATCGGATGGGAATGCCTATCTTGCGGGGCAAAATGTAGGAGTGGTGGATGAACGGTCCGAGATCGGAGGATGCTATCAGGGAGTGGCACAGAATCAGGTGGGAAAACGGACCGATATTCTGGATAACTGTCCGAAAGCGGAGGGGTTGATGATGCTCATCCGATCCATGTCTCCGCAGGTCGTGGCCGCGGATGAGATTGGAACCGCTCAAGATGTGGAGGCCGTATCCTATGCCATGCACTGT
Source organism: Bariatricus sp. HCP28S3_D3 (assembly GCF_052065755.1). Classification (NCBI taxonomy): domain Bacteria; kingdom Bacillati; phylum Bacillota; class Clostridia; order Lachnospirales; family Lachnospiraceae; genus Bariatricus; species Bariatricus sp. HCP28S3_D3. The sequence goes on from NZ_JBQHTK010000014.1 coordinate 23,468, forward strand.
GGCGCGATCATGCTTGCGACGGTTCACGGAACATCGTTGGAGGAAATCCGTGAGAAGCCGTTCTTGAAACGTTTCTGGGAAGGTCATGATTTTAAACGGTATGTGGTGATGAAAGAAAGTGGAAAGACGGGAGAAATCGAAGGAATTTATGATGACAGAGGGAACCGGATATGCTGTGGAAACTGATCGGATGTCTCTGCATTCTGACGGCTTCTTCGGGGTTGGGGTATTTTCAAGGTATAGAGTATAGAAGGCAGATCCAGGAAATGCACTGTCTGGAACAGCTGATCCGGGAGATCGGCGGAGAGATTTCCTATACAAAAGCACCGCTCCCGGAAATCTTTCTCCGTACAGCGAGATACTGCCGCAGTCCGTACAGCCTCTGGCTCCGTGAAATGGCCAGGGAAATGCAGGAAAAGGGGGCAGTGCAGCTTGGAGCGTTATGGGAGAACAGAACGCGGAAAATTCTGGGAACACTTTCTTTAGATTCGGAGGAAATGAACGAGCTTTCGCAGGTTGGATATCAGATGAATCATCTGGATATCCGTATGCAGGAGCAGACACTTATTTGGTACGTCACACGACTGGAGGAGCGGAGAGGCCGTAAAGAGAAGATTTTATATGAGAAACAGCGTCTCAGTAATCTGCTGGGGGTGTCGGCAGGACTTTTCCTTGTGATCCTGCTTATGTGACAAAAGAAATCGGAGGAGGAATTCATGAGTGTTAATCTGATTTTTAAAATCGCAGCTGTCGGGATCCTGGTGTCGGTGCTCAGTCAGGTGTTGAAACACAGCGGGCGGGAGGAACAGGCATTTCTGACCAGTTTTGCGGGCCTTATACTGGTACTGTTCTGGATCATCCCTTATGTGTATGAGCTTTTTGAAGATATCAGGAGATTATTTGCACTGTAGAAAACAGCCGGACTGTTTTTAGAAGGGAGGCATTCGGATGAACATGCTGCAGATTGCAGGAATCGGGGTAGTGGGGACGCTCCTTGCCCTGCAGTTCAAAAGCGGAAAAGCGGAATACGGTATATACACAGGGATCGCCGTCAGTCTGTTTTTACTCTTTGGAATGAGCGGAAGGCTGGAGGTGATCGAAGAGGCATTTGATACCATCGGTAGTTTTGTTAAAGTGGACAATGGCTATATGAAAGCAATTCTCAAAATGCTGGGGGTGACTTATGTGTCGGAATTTGCTTCCGCGATCTGCCGGGATGCAGGATACCAGACGATCGCATCGCAGATCGAAATCTTTGCAAAGCTGACGATCCTGGCTCTCAGTATGCCTGTACTGGAAGCACTTCTGGTCACGATTCAGGGATTCCTCGGCTGAAGGCCCGGGAAAAAGAGTATGGGATTGGGAATATGGGGAAGGAGTGAAAGATGACAGGAATACTACGGCGCATGCGGCATGGAATGTATGTTCTCTTCGTGGCTCTGCTGATTGCAGTCACGGGCACGGTACACGCCGAGGGAGAGGAGGCACAGGAAAGGGTGACGCAGGAAGACGCTGCGAAATTAAGTGAGGATGCAGCAGAGAGTCTGTTCGACGAACTGGATACCGACCAGATCGACCGTGTCTTAAAAGAGGCATATTCGCGGGAAAAAGTCCGGTTCCGAGATGTGGTGCAGGCAATGATGGACGGGGAGCAAACCATTTCCCCGGAATTGATTGTGGATTTCGTCGCGGATACTCTGTTCGGTCTTGTGAGGGAAAACAGACCCGCCATGCTGCAGATGCTTCTGCTCCTGATCGTTGCAGCCGTCTTCACCAATTTCTCCGGCGTGTTTCAAAGCAGCCAGATCGCGGACTGCGCATTTTATATCGTCTATATTCTTCTGATTGCTGTCTGCCTGACCGGATTTTCTTCTACCACGGAAACGGTCGAACAGGGGCTGGAAACTCTTCTGACCTTTATGAAGGTTCTGGCTCCTGCCTATTTCCTGTGTATGACGGCGGCGACCGGTAGTGTTTCCGGAATGGGATTCTATCAGCTCATCCTGATTCTGATCTATCTGGTGGAATTGGTGATCGTGCGGTTTGTTCTCCCGCTCGTGCATGTTTATCTGATGGTGCAGATCCTGAACTATCTGTCCGGTGAAGAATATCTTTCCAAAACAGGGGAACTTCTGGAGACGCTGATCTCCTGGGTGATGAAGACGATGCTTGCCTGTGTGACCGGAGTGAGTGTGATCCAGGGAATCTTAAGTCCTGCAATTGATCAGGTGAAACGGAGTGTCTGGACAAAAGGTGCCGAAATGCTTCCCGGAATCGGGGATGCCATCGGCGGGGTGACGGAAGTAGTACTTGGAACAGCGGTGCTGATCAAAAATGCGGTCGGTATGGCGGGAGCGGTGCTGGCGGTTGGAATCTGTCTGCTCCCGATTCTGAATATGGGCGTGCTGACGATTCTTTATAAAGCGATGGCAGCTGTGGTTCAGCCGATTTCCGATAAAAGGATCGTGGAAGTACTGTCCAGCATGGGAAATGCCTGCCGGATGCTCCTTAGCATCATTTTCACAACTTCAATCCTCTTTCTGGTGACCATTGCAGTGACGGCGGCATCTACCAGTTGAAGAAAGGAGACACAGGATGTTCAACTATTTTTATGAATGGCTTCGAAATCTGGCATTTTACATGGTGCTGGTAACGGCTGTCCTGCAGCTGATCCCGAACAGAAGCTATGAAAAATATATTCGTTTCTTCTGTGGGCTGATTTTGGTCATCCTTCTTTTGACACCGGTCATGAGAGTCATAGATGCCGGATTTGAAGGCAGGATGCGGGCGTCTGTAAGTGATGACAACTGGAAGGAACTGGAGGAGATTCGAGAGCAGGCCGAGGGTCTGGAAGATTTTGTCTATTCATTTTCCGGGGAGGAGCAGGATGGAGAAGAATAAAGAGTATCTACAATATATAAAAAAGTTCTTCGGGAAAAAGGAGCAGTGGCTGATCCTTCTGCTTGTCGGGATCCTGCTGGTCGTGATCGCGATCCCGGTCCCAAAAGAAGGGGAAGAAGAGCAGGAAGAGGTACAGGACGAAACAGCGAGTTCCGGAAGCACCGACGATGAGGCGTACGTCCGACGCCTGGAACGGAGGCTGGAGGATGCACTGGTGCAGGTGCAGGGAGTAGGAAAAGTGTCCGTGATGATCACGCTTTCTGCTTCTTCGGAGAAGATCGTGGAAAAAGACAGAGAGAGTTCCAGCGAGACGAGCGGAGAAAATGAATCCGGTTCGTCGAAAAGGAGCAGTTCCTCGGAAACCTCCGTTTATACCGGAAACGGGAGCAATGAGACGCCTTACATTACGAAAGAACTGAGCCCCGCTATTGAAGGGGTTCTGGTGATTGCGGATGGGGGAGATGATGCCGTGGTGATCGAAAATATAACCGAGGCTGTCCAGGCATTATTCCCGGTAGACACGCATAGAATTAAAGTAATGAAGCGCAATCAATAAATATTAACAGGAGGAAGGAAAGTGAAACGAATATTCAAAAAGAATCAGATAGTCATTGCGGCACTTGCAGTTATGATCGCGGTGGCCGGTTATCTTAATTACTCCGGAAAAATATTTGGAAAAAACAGTACGGCCGAGGAAGCGGACAGTACACTTGCAAGCACGGAACTTCTGGATATTTCTGACGAAGATACATCTCAGACGGACGGAGAAGTGTCCGATGCGGAAACGGAAGGTACACCGGGAGAAGCGGTTCTTACCAGCGGAACTGCACGCGGCGTAGTGGCACAGGCAAAGATCAGCCGGGAGCAGGTAAGGGCGAAAAATAAAGAAACCCTTCAGGCAATCATCGATGATGCAAATGTGAGCGATGAGCAGAAAGCAGATGCCATCGCGCAGATGGTGCAGATGACTGAGTTGGCAGAAAAAGAAGTGACGATCGAAACCCTACTGGCCAGCAAAGGGTTCAGCGAGGCAGTCGTCAGCCTTTCCGAGGATTCGGCAGATGTTGTGGTGAACAGCAGTGACCTCACGGAAGCCAAACGCGCGCAGATCGAAGACATCGTGACACGCAAGGCAGGGATCAACGCGGCAAATATTGTGATCACTCCGATCCATAGCGGGGAGAATGAATGAGCTTAATTTGTGGAATCAGAGCCATCCCCAACAACTTCTCTCTTTTATTTTGGAATAAGATGTGGTAGACTAATTAAATGACCTCATTAAGTGAGAAAAGTTGAATAAATAGATAGAAAGAACGAATACTACATTATAGAATAACAGGAGTATACCATGGCAGATTTTACGAATGAAATAAAGAAAAGAAGAACATTTGCAATTATTTCCCATCCGGATGCCGGAAAGACGACATTGACCGAGAAGTTCCTGCTTTACGGAGGAGCCATTAACCAGGCCGGTTCGGTCAAGGGAAAGGCGACAGCGAAGCATGCTGTTTCAGACTGGATGGAGATTGAGAAGGAAAGAGGTATTTCGGTAACTTCGTCCGTACTGCAGTTTGAGTACGGTGGATACTGCATCAATATTCTGGATACTCCGGGACATCAGGATTTCTCGGAGGATACGTACCGTACCTTGATGGCAGCGGATTCGGCGGTCATGGTGATCGATGGTTCCAAGGGTGTTGAGGCGCAGACAAGGAAGCTGTTTAAAGTATGTGTAATGCGCCACATTCCGATTTTTACGTTTATCAATAAGATGGACCGTGAGGCGATGGACACCTTTGAACTTCTGGATGACATTGAAAAAGAACTGGGGATCGCCACTTGTCCGATCAATTGGCCGATTGGATCGGGAAAGGAATTCCGCGGGGTGTTTGACCGGGATACCAGAGAACTGGAAATCTTTTCAGATACGAAGAAAGGAACGACGGTAGGAGAAGTAAGAAAGGCGCCGATCGACAGTGAGGAAGCGAAGCAGATCGTGACGCAGGAACAGTACGAGAAGTTGGAGGAGGAGATCGAACTTCTGGACGGTGCAAGTGCCGAGTTCGATCAGGAACTGGTAAGTAAAGGAGAGCTGTCGCCGGTGTTTTTCGGATCTGCGCTCACGAACTTTGGTGTGGAGACATTCCTTCAGCATTTCCTTAGGATGACGACTTCTCCGCTCCCGAGAATGTCCGATAAAGGGCTTATTGATCCGATGAAAGAGAAAGAATTCTCTGCATTTGTATTTAAGATTCAGGCAAATATGAATAAGGCACACCGGGACCGGATCGCGTTTATGCGGATCTGTTCCGGTGAATTTGATGCGGGAATGGATGTGTATCACATTCAGGGCGGCAAAAAGGTCCGTCTCTCCCAGCCGCAGCAACTCATGGCGAGCGAGAGAAAGATGATCGACAAGGCATACGGAGGAGACATCATCGGTGTGTTTGATCCGGGAATCTTCTCCATCGGAGACACTCTCACCAATTCTCCGGAGAAATTCGCATACGAAGGAATTCCGACTTTCGCACCGGAGCATTTCGCAAGAGTGCGCCAGGTGGATACCATGAAGAGAAAGCAGTTTATCAAGGGAATCAATCAGATCGCTCAGGAAGGCGCGATTCAGATCTTCCAGGAATTCAATACCGGTATGGAAGAGATCATCGTAGGGGTGGTCGGGGTTCTGCAGTTTGATGTGCTGAAGTACCGTCTGGAAAATGAATACAACGTGGAGATCCGCATGGATACCCTTCCGTATGAGCATATTCGGTGGATTGAAAATGATAACATTGATATGGACAGGCTGGTGGGTACCTCTGATATGAAGAAGATCAAGGATCTGAAAGACCGGCCGCTCCTGCTTTTTGTCAACAGCTGGAGCATCCGTATGGTGTTGGAGCGAAATGAAGGCCTGGTATTATCCGAGTTCGGGCGTTCATAATTCTTCTTTCCAACGCATGGAAAATGTGATATAGTATGAGTAGAATGTGCCCCGATAAGGGGCGGATGAACTGAGTATACAGATGAATTTTGAAGGAGGCTTATCATGAATAAAGAAGAAAGAAACACATATACAATTGAAACCGATGAGAATCTAGGCGTTGTTCAGATCGCAGATGAAGTGGTTGCGATCATTGCTGGGCTTGCGGCAATGGAAGTAGAAGGCGTTTCTTCCATGGCAGGCAACGCTACAAGAGAACTGATCGAGAAGCTTGGTATGAAGAGCCTTTCCAAGGGTGTGAAAGTAGATGTGCTTGAAGGAATCGTGACCGTTTCTCTTGCGTTGAATCTGAAGTACGGAAGAAGTATTAAAGAGACGACCATGAAGGTGCAGGAGAAAGTAAAGGCAGCAATTGAAAATATGACCGGCCTTACCGTAGCGGACGTGAACATCCGTGTAGCAGGCGTGGATATGCCGGATGAAGAATAAATTTGGAGAGAGACGATGGGAAGAAGTGAACTGAGAGAACATATTTTCAAAATGATTTTCGGACTGGAATTCACGGAGGAGGAACAGATCGAGAAGCAGTTGGAGCTGTATCTTGACCAGCTGGATGAGGTGAGCGAGAAGGATCGCAGCTATATGCTGGCAAAGGCAAAAGCGATTGCCGAAAAAGTATGTGAGATCGATGCGATGATCAATGAGAATGCGACCGGATGGAAGACAACAAGAATGAATAAGGTGGATCTTTCTATTCTGCGGCTTGCTGTCTACGAGATGAAATTCGATGACGATGTGCCGGTGAAAGTAGCGATCAACGAGGCCGTAGAGCTTGCCAAGAGATTCTCAGGTGATGAAGGGCCGGCATTTATTAACGGAGTACTGGGAAAGCTTGCTTAAGTCTTACCCGGTCTTCGGTGCAGGAGAGATCATGCAGAATGTATATACAGTAAAGCAGGTCAATGCGTATATCAGAAATATGTTTGCGCAGGACTTTATGCTGAATCGAATTTATGTGAAGGGTGAAGTGTCGAATGTAAAATATCACACTTCGGGACATATATATTTTTCTTTAAAAGATGAGTCCGGGACGATTGCCTGTGTCATGTTTGCCGGGCAACGCAGCGGACTTTCTTTTCGTATGAGGGAAGGGCAGCAGATCATTGTCCTTGGAAGCATCAGCGTTTATGAGAGAGACGGGAAATACCAGCTCTACGCGAAGGAAATCCGTCTGGACGGGGCAGGACTTCTCTATGAACGTTTTCTGGCATTGAAGCAGGAACTGGAAGAAATGGGGATGTTTGCGCCGGAATACAAAAGGCCGATCCCGCCCTACGTGCGGACACTGGGCGTGGTGACGGCTCCGACGGGAGCGGCTGTGCGTGATATCATGAATATTACGAAAAGGCGGAATCCTTATGTGCAGATTATCCTCTACCCGGCGCTGGTACAGGGAGAAGGTGCCGCTGAGAGTATCGTGAAAGGAATCCGGATGCTGGAGGAGAAGAAGGTGGATGTCATGATCGTCGGACGAGGCGGAGGCTCCATCGAGGATCTCTGGGCATTTAATGAAGAAATCGTGGCAAGAGCCGTATTTGAAAGCACAGTTCCGGTCATTTCGGCCGTGGGACATGAGACGGACATGACAATCATTGATTATGTAGCGGATCTGCGCGCGCCGACACCCTCGGCTGCGGCGGAACTTGCGGTCTGTGAGATTCGCAAAGTGGATGAGAAGATGGAGAATTATGCACGCAAGATGCACCGGAGCCTCGTGCAGAAGCTGAATATGACGCGCCTGGTGCTGGAAACATATCAGGCAAAGATGGGGTATCTAAGTCCCAGGGGAAGACTTCTGGATCTGAGACAGCAGCTTGCGGATTACGAAGAACTGATTCCGGAGGCATTTAACGCCAGAATCAGGGATTTCCGGGATAAAGTAGACGAATACGAAGAGCTCCTTCACGCCGACATGGGAAGGCAGCTGACAGATGCAAAGCATAGGCTGGCTCTCAGGATCGAGCGGATGAAGGGGGCATCACCGCTTGACAGGCTGAATCAGGGATTCTCCTATGTGCAGCGGGAGGACGGACGCACGGTCAGACGCGTTGCGGATGTCAGAGAAAAGGAGCTCCTCAACATATATGTGACCGATGGCGTGATCCACGCACAGGTCAGGGACGTCCGGAAGGAGGATTAAAGGGTGGCAGAGACGAAGAAAAAGGCAGTGCCGAAAGAAAAATTTCAAGAAGAATGGAAACAAGAGGCAGGACCGATCAAGGAAGAGAAGGAAGCTGAACAGGAAGCGGAAGAGACACTGGAGCAACTCTTTGAGAAGCTGGACGATGTGACGAACAAACTGGAAAGCGGCGAGACATCGCTGGAGGAATCGTTCCGGCTGTACCAGAGCGGAATGGAGATGTTGAAACGGTGCAGTGATAAAATCGATAAAGTAGAAAAACAGGTGCTGATATTAGAGGAGAATGGAGAAACACATGAATTTTAGTGGAGAAATGAAGCAGAAAGTAAATGAGATCGAGGCAATCCTGGATGAGTATCTGCCGGCTGCCGAAGGATATCAGAAGCAGATCATGGAAGCAATGGCGTATAGTGTGACGGCGGGAGGAAAGCGTCTCCGCCCCATGCTGATGCAGGAGACCTTCCGCCTTTTTGGCGGAGAAGGAAAAGTCGTGGAGCCATTTATGGCGGCACTGGAGATGATCCACACCTATTCACTGGTTCACGACGACCTGCCGGCGATGGATAACGACGAATACCGCCGGGGCAGGAAGACGACCCATGTGGTTTACGGGGAAGCGATGGGAATTCTTGCGGGAGACGCACTGCTCAATTATGCGTTTGAGACGGCAGTGAAAGCATTTGACATTGCTCCCGAAAAGAGCCTTCAGATTGGGAAGGCATTTAAGATCCTGGCAGAAAAGGCAGGAATTTACGGAATGATCGGCGGACAGGTTGTGGATGTGGCATCCTGCGGTAAGGGACTGGACGAAGCGATGCTGAACTTCATCTATGAGCTGAAGACCGGAGCACTCATTGAAAGTGCTATGATGATCGGTGCAGTGCTTGCCGGTGCTACGCAGGAACAGGTAAGAACGGTGGAGAAGATCGCATCGGATGTGGGAATTGCATTCCAGATCCAGGATGACATCCTGGACGTGACGAGCACGCAGGAAGAACTCGGGAAACCGATCCACAGCGATGAAAAGAATGAAAAATCGACATATGTGACCATAAAAGGTCTGGATGAGGCGGCAAAGGACGTAGAAAGAATCTCGGAAGAAGCAGTGGAGCTGCTTCAGAGTCTGAATCTTGAGAATCCTTATCTGACATGGCTGATTCAGGAACTGGTACATAGGAGAAAATAATGAGGTGTTGGCATGTATCTGGAACAGATTCAGAAAGCAAATGATATCAAAAAATTGAAGGACGAGGAGCTGGATGAACTGGCTCTTGAGATCCGGAAATTTCTCATAGATAAAATCAGCCGAACCGGAGGGCATCTTGCCTCCAATCTTGGTGTGGTGGAACTCACCATGGCCATGCATTTGAATTTCGATCTTCCGGAGGATAAGATTATCTGGGATGTGGGCCACCAATCCTATACCCATAAGATTCTGACCGGAAGAAAAGACGGGTTTGATGATTTGAGAAAATATGGCGGCATGAGCGGATTCCCGAAAAGAAAGGAAAGTGACTGTGATGCATTTGACACGGGACACAGCTCCACTTCCATTTCCGCGGGGCTTGGATATGTGTGTGCGCGGGATATCCTCGGGGAGGATTATCATGTGATTTCCGTCATCGGTGATGGATCCCTGACGGGAGGAATGGCTTACGAGGCACTCAACAACGCGGCCACACTCAAAACTAATTTTATTATTGTGTTAAATGATAACAAAATGTCTATTTCCCAGAATGTGGGCGGAATGTCCCAGTATCTGGACGGACTGCGCACCGCCAAGGCCTATACTGACTTGAAAAATGCGGTTGAGACGGTGGTGGGAAGCATTCCGGTCGGCGGCGAGAAGCTTGTAAAACATATGCGCAAGACGAAGAGCAGCATCAAACAGCTCTTTGTGCCGGGTATGTTTTTTGAAGATATGGGGATCAAATATTTAGGACCGGTGGACGGGCATAACCTGAAAGCACTCTGCCGGACGTTCAAAGAAGCAAAGAGAGTGAAAGGGCCGGTGCTTCTTCATGTGCTGACCCGCAAAGGAAAAGGATACCTCCCGGCAGAGCAGGATCCGTCGAAATTCCACGGAACCGGGCCATTTGACATCGTAACGGGAGAACCGTTGACAAAGAGTGCGAAAGATTCTTACACGGATGTGTTTTCCAAAGTCATGCTGGATCTTGGGAAAAAGGATGAACGTCTGGTGGCAATCACGGCTGCGATGGAGGACGGAACAGGACTTGCCGCTTTCCATAAGCATTTCCCGGACCGGTTCTTCGATGTGGGGATCGCCGAAGGGCATGGCGTGACGTTCGCGGCGGGACTTGCGGCAGCCGGCCTTCATCCGGTATTTGCGGTTTACTCATCTTTCCTGCAGAGGGGATTTGATCAGATCATCCACGATGTATGTCTGCAGAAGCTTCCGGTCGTGTTTGCCATTGACAGGGCAGGTCTGGTAGGAAGCGACGGCGAGACGCATCAGGGCGATTTTGATCTGTCCTATCTTTCGATGGTGCCGAATATGACGGTGATGTCACCGAAGAATAAATGGGAACTGGCAGACATGCTGCGCTTTGCGGTAAAAATGGGAGCACCGGCCGCGCTTCGGTATCCCCGTGGCACGGCGTACGACGGATTCAAAGAATACCGTCAGCCGATCGTCTACGGCAAGAGTGAAGCGATTTTCGAGGAGGATTCCATTGCCATCCTGAGTGTGGGACATATGTTTGAAACGGCCGTGCGTGTACGTGAACAGCTGAAGGATACCGGTTACAACTGCACGCTGATCAACGCGCGCTTCGTGAAACCGATCGATGAAGAAATGCTCCTTGCACTGGCAGGTGAACATGAACTTCTCGTTACGATCGAAGAAAATGTCAAAAGCGGCGGTTACGGAGAAAGAGTGTTGGATTTTGTTTCCAGAAAAGGATTGAAGATGAAGGTACTTATGATCGCATTGCCGGATGATTATATTGAACACGGCAGTGTGGATGTACTGCGCCGGGAAGTCCTGATGGATGATGAGTCCATAGCGAAGCGAATCATGACGGAATATATGGGACGGAGAGGATAAAAAGACATGAAAGAACGGTTGGATGTATTACTTGTAAAGCAGGGTCTGGCAGCCTCCAGAGAGAAAGCAAAGGCAATCATCATGTCCGGCAATGTGTTTGTGGACGGACAGAGAGAAGATAAAGCGGGAACCACATTTTCCGAAGATGTAAAGATTGAAGTAAAAGGGCATACCCTTCCTTATGTGAGCCGGGGAGGGCTGAAGCTGGAGAAAGCGATGAAGAATTTTGATGTCTCCATGGAGGGCAAGGTGTGCACCGATGTGGGATCCTCTACGGGAGGCTTTACGGACTGTATGCTGCAAAATGGAGCCAGAAAAGTATTTGCAATTGATGTCGGAAGAGGGCAGCTTGACTGGAAGCTAAGACAGGATGAGCGTGTTGTCTGCATGGAGAAGACCAATATCCGCTATGTGGTTCCGGAAGATCTCGGCGAGCCGATTGATTTTTCTTCCATCGATGTCTCCTTCATTTCCCTTACCAAGGTGCTCCTTCCGATCCGGAATTATCTGAAAGATGATGGGGAAATCGTGGCACTGATCAAACCACAGTTTGAGGCGGGGCGTGAGAAAGTCGGTAAAAAAGGAGTGGTCAGGGAAAAAAGTACTCATGTTGAAGTGATTGAGAAAGTGACAGAATATGCCGTTTCCATAGGATTTAAGGTAAAGGCGCTGGAGTTTTCGCCGATCAAAGGACCGGAAGGTAATATCGAATATCTGGTTCATTTGCAGAAATGCCCGCCGGAAGAAGCAAAAGTGGAGGAAGGTGTACGGATCCGTCAGGTGACGGATGCGGCGTTTGACACACTTGCATAACAGGGATATGAGGCTGAAAATGGAACGATTTTATATTATTACAAATTATGCAAAAGACGAAGACTATCGAATAACGACTCGGATCAAAGAGTGTATTGAGTCTTACGGGAAGACCTGTATCCTTTGCCAGAAGGATGACTATGAGAAGATCAGACCGGAGACGATACCGAATCAGATCGACTGTGCACTGGTCGTTGGAGGCGACGGAACGTTCATCCAGGCATCCAGAACCTTGTTCGGAAGAGAGATTCCTATGCTTGGCATCAATATGGGAACGCTTGGATATCTGACGGAAGTAGAGGTCCAGAATGTGGAGCGCGCCATCGAACAGCTGATGACAGGCAACTATGCGATCGAGAACAGAATGATGCTCTATGGTTCCGGCCCGAATCAGATGCGTGATGTGGCACTGAACGATATTGTTGTCACAAGAAGCGGACTGATGAAAATCATCCAGATTAATCTGTATGTCAATGGGGAATTTTTAAATTCGTATAAAGCAGACGGAATCATTATTTCTACACCGACCGGATCGACCGCATATAACCTTTCGGCAGGCGGCCCGATTGTGGAGCCCAGGGCATCGCTCATCGTGGTCACCCCGATCTGTTCACACGGACTGAATTCACGGAGCATTGTTTTTTCGGGAGATGATGAGATCGTGATTGAGATTGGAGCTCATCGTGCAGGACAGTGTGAAGAGGCGGCGATCAGTTTTGATGGGGCAGATGTGATTCCTTTGCATACCGGAGACCGGGTGAGAATTAAAAAAGCCTGGGAGACGGCGAAAATCGTCAAATTGAGCAAGATCAGTTTCCTGGAGACTATGCGTGAGAAGATGAAGGGAAATTAGGGCATTGCCTGATAAATATGGAAAGGAACTGGAACATGAAAGTAAACCGACACGCGAAAATAGTAGAACTTATAAATAAATACCAGATCGAGACACAGGAAGAACTTGCAGAGCGGCTGAACCAGGTTGGTTTCCATGTGACACAGGCAACGGTGTCCAGAGATATCCGGGACCTCAAGCTTACGAAAGTTCCGGCTGAGAACGGAAAACAGAAATACGCAGTACTGGAAAGCGGAAATACTGCCATGGGAGAAAAGTATATCCGCATTCTGCGTGACGGATTCGTGTCCATGGATATGGCACAGAATATTCTGGTCATCAAGACGGTCTCCGGGATGGCGATGGCAGTGGGGGCCGCTCTGGACGCGATGAAATGGACAGAACTGGTGGGATGTATTGCCGGAGACGACACCGTGATGTGCGCGGTGCGAAGTGTGGATGATACCATCCTTTTGATGGAAAAGATCAAGAAGCTGCTCGCGAAGTAGCTGAAAAGTAGAACAGGAGGAAGCATGTTACAGAATCTACATGTGAAGAATCTCGCCCTGATCGATGAGGTCGAAGTGGATTTTGCGGAAGGTCTGAATATTCTGACCGGAGAGACTGGGGCAGGAAAATCAATCGTATTGGGAAGTGTGAGTCTTGCCCTCGGCGGGCGCTATTCAGCTGATATGCTGCGAAAAGGAACGGATGCGGGGCTTGTAGAGCTTACCTTTTCCGTGAATTCTCCTGAGACGATCCGCAAGCTTGAAGAGCTGGAGATTCATCCGGATGACGGGCAGATCATCATCAGCCGCAAACTGACGGGCTCCAGAAGTGTGAGCCGGATCAACGGGGAGACGGTGACAGCCTCTAAGATCCGGGAAGTGGCATCGGCGCTTATTGATATACACGGACAGCATGAGCATCAATCCCTGCTTTATAAAAAGAATCACCTGGCCATACTCGATGCATTTGCCAAGGATGCGGACGGAGTGAAAAAACAGGTACAGGAAGCGTACCGGACATATCGTGCCGTGCAAAAGGAACTGAACGAGGCGGATACGGATGAAGCTCAGAGACTGAAGGAGATTTCCTTCCTGGAATTTGAGATCGAAGAGATCCAGAATGCGGGACTATCCGAAGAAGAAGATTTGGAAATAGAAGAAACATATCGAAAGATGGTGTCCGGCAAACGAATCGCAGAGAGTCTGGAAGAGGCCTATGCCTATCTGGCAGGAGAGAACCAGGAAAATGCAGGCGAACTTCTGGGACGCGCTGTCCGTGCCATCGCAGATGCGACCGGATACGACAAGCATACGGAAGAGCTGTACGGCCAGATACTGGAAGTGGAGAATCTGCTGGGCGATTTCAGCCGGGAACTCAGGGAATACACGGATTCGCTGTCTTTTTCACCGGAAGCTTTCTATGAAGTGGAGAGCAGACTGAACGATATCAATCACCTCAAGTCCAAATACGGCAACACCGTGACGGAGATTCTCGAATACTGTGAAAAACAGCAACAGCGACTTCAGATCCTTCAGGATTACGATCATTATCTGGATACCCTGAAAGTCCGCCTAAAAGACGCAGAGGATAAATTAGGGGAGCTGTGTGAAAAACTGAGCCGGATTCGCCAAAAAGAGGCGAAGAAACTGCAGGAAAAGATTCGGGAAGGGCTTCTGGATCTGAATTTCCTTGAAGTACAATTTGAGATCCGGTTCACAAGAACCCAGGATTACACAGCGGAAGGAACCGATGATGTGGAGTTTATGATTTCCATGAATCCGGGACAGCCCCAAAAGCCGCTGGCGGAGGTCGCATCCGGCGGTGAACTATCCCGAATCATGCTGGCAATCAAGTCGGTTCTTGCAGATAAAGATGAGATCGAGACACTGATATTTGACGAAATCGATGTGGGGATCAGCGGACGCACGGCGCAGAAGGTCTCCGAGAAGATGGGCGTGATCGGGCGGAAACATCAGGTGATTTGCATTACCCATCTGGCGCAGATCGCAGCGATGGCGGATGCCCATTATGCGATCGAAAAAAAAGTGGAAAATCATGTGACGAAAACCAGCATTTCCCGGCTGGACGAAGAAGCATCCGTAAGAGAACTGGCGCGGATTCTGGGAGGCGCCCAGATCACGGATGCAGTGCTTCGCAATGCCGAAGAAATGAAAAATCTGGCATCCGGTTTAAAATAAAGATATTTTTTGCATACTAAAAGCAGGAACACAAGTTTCCTGCTTTTTTTGTATCTGTTCAGAGCCGAGCAGTGGTTTCAAAGTTGGCTCTGAACACTTACGTTTTTTCATCAGAATCTTCAGAAAAAGCAGGAGAAAGGGGAACAGACATGACAGTCAGATGGTATCGAAGAATGCTGATTATTTTATTGGTGTTTGCCGTGACGGTCGGCGGCAGCTACTGCTTCCTGCAGATAAAAAGGGAGGAACTGAAAAAAGAGGTGAGCGCAGGCACCGGATCCGAGAATCTGTTGATTCCGGGAGGAATGCCAATAGGCATATACATGGAGACGGACGGAGTGATGGTACTCGGCACAGACGAGATCAAAAGCAGTGACGGGAGCTCAACTTCCCCTGCAAAACATCTGGTGAAAGACGGAGATTATATCGTCGGAATCGATGAAGAAGAGGTGGAAAATAAGCAGGAACTCATCGAAGTTATGCAGAATATGTCGAAAAAAACCGTAATTCTGCACTTACGTAGAAAAATGGAGTATATTGATGTAAAGATTCATCCTGCAAAGGATGAAGAGGGGAAGTATAAACTTGGCATCTGGGTAAGGGACAATGTGCAGGGACTCGGAACCATCACATTTCTGAATGCGAACAGCGAGTTCGGAGCGCTTGGTCACGGAATCCATGATGTGGACACGAGTGAGCTTTTGGAAATATCAGAAGGTACTCTTTATGAAACCAGTATACAAAACATCAAAAAAGGGCAGAATGGCAGTCCGGGAGGCATGGAAGGAATCATTGTATATAATCACTACAATGTACTCGGAAGTATAACGAGCAATACGGAAACGGGAATCTATGGGAAAATCGACCGGGTAGATAAGGTGTTCAAGAAGCAGGAGGCCTATCCGGCAGGTTCGAAAGAAGAAATCAAAACAGGGAAAGCGTATATCCGATGCGCCGTAAGCGGTGAAGTAAAAGATTATGAGATTCAGATTACAAAAATCGACTTACACCCGGGGGAGGTCAATAAGGGAATCGAGATCCGGGTCACCGATGAGGAACTTTTGAGAATAACAGGCGGAATTGTGCAGGGAATGAGTGGAAGTCCTATTTTGCAGGACGGAAAAATTGTGGGAGCAGTCACGCATGTTTTCGTACAGGATTCGACAAAAGGCTACGGCATTTTCATCGAAAATATGCTGGAGAATCTTGACGAATAGCGTCAAGCGCGAAAAATGTCTAATTTTTACGACTTTGTTTTCTTGTATCCGGCAAATTCAGGAGCATATAATGTTTCCCGTAACAGCCGTAAATCTGCTGTCAAATCGAAGGAGGGTATAACTTTATGGAAAGGCTGAATGTTGCGATTGCCGACGATAATGAACGAATGCTGGATTTATTGAGCGAAATTATCGAAAGTGATCAGGAATTGAATCTTGTTGGAAAGGCGAACAACGGGGAGGATATGTATCATATTATCAAAGAAGAGGAACCGGATGTTGTACTTCTGGATCTGATCATGCCGAAAATGGACGGGATCAGTGTGATGGAACTTGTGAGCCAGGATAAGGCGGTCAAAAAACAACCCAATTTCATTGTTGTGACCGCAATCGGACAGGAGCGGATTACGGAAGATGCCTTTGAAAAAGGTGCATCATACTACATTTTAAAACCTTTCAACAATGAGACTGTGCTACAGCGGATAAAAAGTACCGGCCACGGAACAAAAGCGGCGGACCGGAAAGAAGAAACGATGGTTACAAAAGGACCGGACATGCAGGAGAACCTGGAAAAACAAGTGACGGATCTTCTTCATGAGATCGGGATACCGGCACACATCAAGGGATATCATTATCTTCGGGATTCGATATTGATGGTCGTAGACGATATGGATATTCTGAATGCGATTACCAAGATTCTGTATCCGACCGTGGCGAAAAAACATCAGACCACGGCGAGCAGAGTAGAAAGAGCAATACGCCATGCGATCGAAGTTGCATGGAGCAGAGGAAAACTCGACACGCTGGAGCGGCTGTTCGGGTATACAGTAAGCAATGGAAAAGGCAAGCCTACAAATTCTGAGTTTATCGCGCTTGTCGCAGATACGATCCGATTACAGTCAAAGCACAGATAAATCTTTTCAAATCGCCGTTTTTGCGGTATAATTAGTAGCTAGAAAGCCGCAAGAGAGAAGAAGGAGGGCGCAGGATGAAAAAGATATTGTTTGTAGCATCGGAAGCGGTGCCATTTATTAAAACGGGAGGCCTTGCAGATGTTGTCGGCTCACTTCCGAAATATTTTGACAAAAAGAAATACGACGTGCGTGTGATGATTCCAAAGTATGTATGTATGAAGGAAGAATGGAAGAATCAGCTTGTTTATAAGACTCATTTTTATATGGATCTGAATTGGCGGCAGCAGTATGTGGGAATTCTGGAACTGCAGTACGAAGGTGTTACATTCTATTTTATTGATAACGAATATTATTTTAACGGACCGAAGCCGTATGGAGATATTGCCTATGATATTGAGAAGTTCGCATTTTTCTCCAAAGCAGCGCTTTGCGCACTCCCGCTCCTGGATTTCCGCCCCGATATTATTCACTGCCACGATTGGCAGACAGGACTTGTCCCGGTATTTCTTGACAACTTCCGTTACGGAAATGAGTATTTCAGAGGAATCAAGACTGTATTTACCATCCATAATCTGAAGTTCCAGGGCGTGTGGGATAAGAAAACGGTTCGTGATATCACCGGACTTCCGGATTACTATTTCACACCGGATAAACTGGAGGCATACCGGGATGCCAACTTCCTCAAAGGCGGTATCGTGTATTCAGACCGCGTGACAACGGTAAGCAATACCTACGCAGAAGAAATAAAGACACCATTTTACGGAGAAAAGCTGAACGGACTTATGAATGCCCGTTCCAATTGTCTCTCCGGAATTGTAAATGGAATTGACTACAATGAGTTCAATCCGGAGACAGACCCGAACATTGTGAAAAATTATTCTATTGAGACATTCCGCAAGGAAAAAGTGAAGAATAAGACCGCACTTCAGGAAGAGCTTGGCCTGGAAAAAGATCCTCATAAGATGCTGATCGGTATTGTATCCCGACTGACAGACCAAAAGGGATTTGACCTGGTCAACTATGTAATGGATGAACTTTGTCAGGATGAGGTGGAGATCGTCATTCTTGGTACCGGAGAAGAACGCTATGAGAACAGCTTTCGTTATTTCGCATGGAAATATCCGGAGAAAGTCAGTGCCAATATCTATTATTCCGAGCCGATGTCACACAAAGTGTATGCATCCTGTGATGCATTCCTGATGCCGTCACTTTTTGAACCTTGCGGACTGAGTCAGCTTATGAGCCTTCGTTACGGAACCGTACCGATCGTTCGTGAGACCGGTGGACTGAAAGATACGGTTGAGCCGTACAACGAGTTCGAGAAGACGGGAACCGGATTCAGTTTTATGAACTTTAATGCGCATGAGATGCTTGGAACGATCCGTTATGCAGAACGTATTTATTATGATAGAAAACGTGACTGGAACAAGATCGTGGAACGAGGCATGCAGAAAGACTTCTCATGGAGCAATTCAGCAAGATTATATGAAGATCTCTATGAAGGAATGTAATATTTGGTAAAATTATCCCTAGTAAGAGAGTCGGTATTGAGATATAATGGAAGATAAGTATGTTAGAATAGGAGATAAGAATGAAAATCAAAGAAAGACTACAGGAAAATAAAGTACATATTTCATTTGAAGTATTTCCGCCGAAGACAGATGCAGGCTTTGAATCCGTTATGGGAGCGGTGGAGAAAATCGCTGCTCTGAAGCCCTCTTATATCAGTGTTACCTATGGTGCCGGCGGCGGAACGAGCAAGAATACAGTGAAGATCGCTTCACACATTAAGAAAGATCTGGGTGTGCCGAGTCTCGCACATCTGACTTGCGCGTCTTCCACAAGGGAAGAAGTTCATGCAGTGATCGACCGGCTGAAAGAAGAGGGAATTGAAAATATTCTTGCACTTAGGGGAGATATTCCGAAAGACGCCAGTTTCCCGATTCCGGGACAGTATCACTATGCATCCGAACTGATCCGGGACATCAAAGAACAGGGAGATTTCTGTATTGGCGCAGCCTGCTATCCGGAAGGACATGTAGAATCTGCAAGCAAGGATGAAGACATTCTCCATTTGAAAGAAAAAGTGGACTGCGGTGTGGATTTTCTTACGACACAGATGTTTTTCGATAACAGTATTCTTTATAATTTCCTTTATCGCATCCGCGAAAAAGGGATCACGGTTCCGGTGCTTCCCGGAATCATGCCGGTTACCAACGGTAAGCAGATCGCAAGGATTTGTTCGCTCTCCGGAACTGTGCTTCCGCAGAGATTTCTCGCGGTAGTGGATAAATTCGGAGATAATCCGGCGGCAATGCAGCAGGCCGGAATCGCGTATGCGACAGACCAGATCATCGATCTGATTGCAAACGGAATACAGAATATCCATATTTATTCTATGAATAAGCCGGAGGTTGCAGCGGCAATCATGGCAAATCTTTCAGAAATTATGAAATAGGTGTAACTATGACAGACTTAAGGACGAAAGAAGCGATTCGTTACCTTGGTTATGGAAAACACGCGGTAGATGAGGGAACGCTTGGGCTGATTTCAGACTCTTTCAGGGATCTGGAAGCATGTGCGGCAGCGAAATCCATCTACCGCATTTTTGAATGTGAACATACAGGGGAGAACGAATTACAAATAGGAAAAATGAATATTACAAGCAGGAGTCTCGGAAGGAACCTGAAGGGATGCGGCAGTGTGGTTCTGCTTGGAGCTACACTGGGGACCGGCGTGGATCTGATGATGAAGCGGTTCTCCCTCACAGATATGGCCAAGACGGTGGTACTTCAGGCCTGCGCCGCAGCGTATCTGGAGGAATATCTGGATCAGCTCCAGGAGAAGATCGGTGAAGAGCTAAGGCAACAGGAAAAATGGCTCAGACCACGATTCAGTCCCGGGTACGGGGATTTTGATATTCATCATCAGAAGGACATTCTGCAAATGCTGGATACGGCCAAAACGATCGGCCTTACGATGACGGACAGCTATATGCTTACACCGGTCAAATCTGTGACTGCACTGATCGGGATCAGCGATTCCGATGAGAAATGTCATATCAAAGGCTGTGAATCCTGTGGGAAGACAGACTGCATTTACAGAAGAAACTAGAAGAAGTTAGAAGGAGCAATGGACATGAGTATACGAGAAAGACTGGGCAGAGAACTGCTCTTTTTTGACGGAGGAATGGGGACGCTTCTCCAGGAACGGGGACTGGAACCGGGAGAGCTCCCTGAAGTATGGAATCTGAAGCACCCGGAAGAGGTCGAGGAGATCCACCGGAGATATTTTGAAGCAGGCAGCGACATCGTCCTGACCAATACGTTCGGGGCAAATGCCTGCAAATTCCATGATGACAACTGGTCACTGGAGGAAGTTATCTGTGCTGCCGTGAAAAATGCAAAGCAGGCACAGGAGCAGGGAGTGCTGGATGGAAGAGAAACCTATGTGGCACTCGATATGGGACCCACCGGTAAGTTGTTAAAGCCCATGGGCGATCTGGATTTTGAGGATGCGTACCGCGCATTTGCAGAAGCTGCCACCCTCGGAGAAAAGAACGGTGCAGATCTCATCCATATAGAAACCATGAGTGACACCTACGAGGTGAAAGCTGCGGTACTTGCCGCGAAAGAAAACACCTCCCTTCCGGTATTTGCCACGATGATCTTCGATGAGCGGGGAAAACTTCTGACCGGCGGAGATGTCCCGTCCGTTGTGGCGATGCTTGAAGGACTGGGAGTCGATGCCATCGGAATGAACTGCGGCCTCGGACCGGACCAGATGCTTCCACTTCTGAAAGCGATGCGACGCTACACCTCTCTTCCGGTCATCGTAAAGCCAAATGCGGGACTTCCGAAGCAGAAGAACGGGGAGACATATTATGATGTAGAGCCGGAACGTTTTGCCGCCACGATGAAGAAAATCGTAGAAGAGGGTGCCTGCGTCATCGGAGGCTGCTGTGGAACCACACCCGATCATATCCGAAGAATGGTGGAAGCCTGCAAGGACCATCCAATCCTTCCGGTGGAAGAGAAGGAGGATACCATCGTTTCCTCCTATGGGAAAGCAGTGATTTTAGGGGATATGCCGCTTATTATCGGTGAGCGCATCAATCCGACCGGCAAAAAAAGGTTTAAAGAAGCATTGAAAGCGCACGATATGGATTACATCCTCAAAGAGGGAATCACACAGCAGGAGAAGGGTGCGCACATTCTGGATGTCAATGTGGGACTGCCGGATATCGATGAAGTGCAGATGATGAAGGATGTAGTGACCCAGCTTCAGAGCGTGACCAGCCTTCCGCTGCAAATCGACACGGTAGACGCAAAGGCCATGGAAGCCGCCATGCGGATCTACAACGGCAAACCTATGCTTAACTCCGTTAGCGGCAAACAGGAATCCATGAACGCCGTCTTCCCGCTGGTGAAAAAATACGGTGGTGTCGTAGTCGGGCTGACCTTAGACGAACAGGGAATACCTTCCGATGCAGACGGAAGAGTGAAGATCGCCGGAAAAATCATCGAAGAAGCCGCAAAATACGGAATCAGGAAGAAAGATATTGTTATCGATGTGCTGACCATGACCATCAGCTCCGAGAAGGACGGTGCAAAAGTCACCCTGGAAGCCCTCAGAAAAGTGCGAGAGATCTACGGAGTGCGCACCGTACTCGGCGTATCCAACATTTCCTTCGGACTTCCCAAAAGACCGGTGATCAACAGCCATTTCTACACCATGGCGATGCAGAACGGACTGACGGCAGGCATCATCAATCCTTCCTCCGAAGAAATGATGAAATCTTACGACGCATTCCTCGCACTGATGGGATACGATGAAAACTGTACCTCCTATATCACCAAATATGCTGCACAGGCAGCGGCGGAAAAAGCTGCGGCACAGGTGGCAGGCGGAAACGGAACACTCCGGATAGCGGGCGGAAACGGCCCCTCCCAGCCGGTGGGCACAGATACCGGGAACACACTGACATTAAAATACGCAATCGAAAAAGGCCTGAAGGAAGAAGCCCATCATCTTACCCGGGAACTCGTGAAAACACGGGATGCGATGGAGATCATCCAGCAGGAACTGATCCCCGCACTCAACGTTGTTGGAGACGGCTTTGAAAAAGGAACCGTGTTCCTTCCCCAGCTCCTCATGAGTGCCGACGCCGCAAAAATCGCCTTTGCCGTTATCAAAGACGTACTCGCCGAATCCGGAGCTGCCGAAGAAAAAAAAGAAAAAATCATCCTTGCAACCGTCAAAGGCGACATTCACGATATCGGCAAAAACATCGTCAAAGTCCTTCTCGAAAACTACGGCTTCGAAGTCCTGGACCTCGGCAAAGATGTACCGCCGGAACTTATCGTAGAAAAAGCAATTGAAGAAGAAGTGACACTCGTAGGCCTAAGCGCACTCATGACCACCACCGTAGTCAGCATGGAAGAAACCATCCGCCAGCTCCGCGAGAAAAAGCCCGACTGCCGCGTCATGGTAGGAGGCGCCGTCCTCAACCAGGAATACGCCGACATGATCGGCGCCGACTTCTACGGCAAAGACGCCATGCAGTCCGTACACTACGCCCAGTCCCTCTTCGGAACAGAAAACAAAGTTTAGAAAAAATTCATAAAATCAAGCCACAAAAACCACAAATTATGTGAAAATTGATTTGAAAAGAACCCATTCATATGTTATGATAAAACTAGTTTAGCAAGGGAGGCACGAGTATGGCATTTTTCTCAACACTAATCAGCACACTTATTAAAATGGCTATCATAGCAGTCTTCGCATTCCTCGGAATCCTGACCGGAAAAAAACTGCGCGACCGCAAAAACGCCAAAACCGCAGCTGAAGAAAAATAATGAAGACAGATAAAAAGATTCTCCGGATCATAAATCCGGAGAATCTTTTTATTTGTCTGACTTCCCCCGCTCAATCGGTCCCATCTATGGGACCCAATTGAGCCCCACCCAGGAAAACCACATCCTCCCCCAGAAAATGCACATCCTCCCCCATGGAAATGCACAGCCCCCGCCTGACAGGGATGGTTCCCGGACCGTCAAAAACGCCGGCACTTGATGGCAGCAGCCGCATGCGCGGCGCCCTGGCATCATAGTACCGCTGCGTTTTTGCCCGAGCGAAAGCGAGTCCGGGAACCATCCCTGCCAGGCGGGGGCGTCCCCATTTTCCAACGCGAAACAGTTGACAAACCTCCCCACAATCTTTATAATTAAACTTTAGCAAATTGCGTGCAGAATTTTGCACGATACAGTATAGGAGGAAAAAGATGAAAGCGTACGGAGTAAACGAATTAAGACGTATGTTCCTTGAGTTTTTTGAGAGTAAGGACCATTTGAAGATGAAGAGTTTTTCGCTGGTACCGCACAACGACAACAGCCTTTTGCTGATCAACTCCGGTATGGCACCGTTAAAGCCGTATTTTACCGGACAGGAGATCCCGCCGAGACGTCGTGTGACGACCTGCCAGAAGTGTATTCGTACCGGTGATATTGAAAATGTTGGAAAGACAGCACGTCACGGTACATTTTTTGAAATGCTCGGTAACTTCTCTTTTGGAGATTACTTTAAGAGAGAAGCAATCCACTGGTCATGGGAGTTCTTGACAGAAGTTGTGGGACTGGACCCGAACAGATTATATCCGTCTGTATATCAGGATGACGATGAAGCATTTGAGATCTGGAATAAAGAAATCGGAATCGCTCCGGAGCGGATTTTCCGTTTTGGAAAAGAAGACAATTTCTGGGAGCATGGTTCAGGCCCGTGCGGTCCATGTTCTGAGATCTATTATGACCGCGGTGAGAAATACGGCTGCGGCAAACCGGGATGTACCGTAGGATGTGAATGTGACCGATACATGGAGATCTGGAACAACGTATTTACCCAGTTTGACAATGACGGACATAACAATTATACAGAACTGGAACAGAAGAACATTGATACCGGTATGGGACTTGAGAGACTTGCATGTATCGTACAGGATGTAGATTCCATGTTCGATATTGATACACTGAAGGCACTTCGCGATCAGGTATGCGAACTTGCAGGTGTGTCTTACGGTGAAGATTATAATACAGACGTATCCCTTCGCGTGATCACCGACCATATTCGTTCCGTATCGTTCATGATTTCCGATGGAATCATGCCTTCCAATGAAGGACGCGGCTATGTGCTGAGAAGACTTCTCCGCCGTGCCTGCCGTCACGGAAGACTTTTGAACATCGAGGGCGGTTTTCTGACCAAGCTTGCAGAGACTGTAATCGAAGGTTCCAAGGACGGCTATCCGGAGCTGGAAGAGAAGAAAGACTTTATCATGAATGTGATTCGCAAAGAAGAAGAGCAGTTCGACAGGACGATCGATCAGGGCCTTGTCATTCTCAATGAGATGAAAGAGAAGATGGTGGTAGAAGGCGTAAAGACTCTGTCCGGCGAGGATGCATTCAAATTATATGATACCTACGGATTCCCGCTTGATCTGACAAAAGAGATCCTGGAAGAAGAGAAAATGGATGTGGATGAAGAAGGCTTCAAGGCTGCCATGGAAGTACAGCGTCAGACTGCAAGAAAAGCACGTAAAGTGACAAACTATATGGGCGCAGACGTGACCGTTTACGAATCCATCGATCCTTCCGTGACATCCGAATTTGTCGGATATGATAACCTGACCTATGAATCAAAGATCACCGTTCTTACAACCGACGAAGAGGTTGTGGATGCACTGTCAGATGGAGAAAGAGGAACCATTTTTGTAGAGAAGACTCCGTTCTACGCAACCAGCGGCGGACAGGAAGCTGACCACGGCGTGATCAGCTGCGGAGATGGAGAATTCATCGTAGAAGATGTTGTAAAACTGCTCGGCGGCAAGATCGGTCATATCGGACGCATGACCCGCGGAATGATGAAAGCAGGAGATACGGTAACACTTACCGTAGATGCCGAGAGACGTTCTCTCTGCGCAAGAAACCACAGTGCGACTCATCTGCTTCAGAAAGCACTCCGCACGGTTCTCGGAACTCATGTTGAACAGGCAGGTTCCAGCGTAAATGACGAAAGACTGCGTTTTGACTTCTCGCATTTCTCTGCAATGACACCGGAAGAATTGCAGAGGACCGAAGATATGGTCAACGACAGCATTTCCAGATCCCTTCAGGTTATCGCGAAGAATATGCCGATCGAAGAAGCAAGAAAGACCGGAGCACAGGCACTTTTCGGTGAAAAATACGGTGATATTGTACGAGTTGTCAATATGAGTGATTACTCCATCGAATTCTGTGGAGGAACCCACGTTGCAAATACAGGAGAAATCGGAGCATTTAAGATCATATCCGAGAGCGGTGTGGCAGCCGGCGTGCGCCGTATCGAAGCGTTGACTTCCAAAGGACTTATGAAATATTACGCGGCTCTGGAAGAAAAGATGCACGAAGCTGCGAAGCTTCTGAAGGCGACCCCGGATAATCTCACTGAGAAGATCACGCATCTGCAGGCTGAGAACAAAGAACTTCACAGCGAAGTCGAGAGCCTGAAGAGCAAACTGGCAAAGGACGCTATGGGCGATGTGATGAGCCAGGTAGAAGAAGTGAACGGAGTGAAGGTTCTTGCTGTCAGCGTAGAAGATATGGATATGAACGGACTTCGCGATCTCGGCGACCAGCTCAAAGAGAAGCTTGGAGAAGGTGTGGTCGTGATTGCATCTGCTGCAGGCGGCAAAGTCAGCCTGATGGCAACCGTAACCGACGGAGCAATGAAGAAAGGCGCTCATGCCGGAAATCTGATCAAGGCAATCGTATCCTGCGTTGGCGGTGGCGGCGGCGGACGCCCGAACATGGCACAGGCAGGCGGAAAGAATCCGGCAGGCATTCCGGATGCACTTGCAAAAGTGAAAGAGGTTTTAGCAGGACAGATTCAATAAATTATGCATAATTTGGCATATTTTTAAAGAAAATTCTTGACTGTATTAAAAAATATGCTATAATCATGTGTAGTGCAATAAAATACCCGAACAGTCGTATAATGCACAATACAAGGCTGGAGGGGAGGTTAGGTGTGAGACTATGTCAAATGTAATCGTAAAAGAAAACGAGACGTTAGACAGCGCTTTACGCAGATTCAAAAGAAACTGCGCAAAGGCAGGAATTCAGCAGGAGATTCGTAAGAGAGAACATTACGAAAAACCAAGCGTAAGACGTAAAAAGAAATCCGAAGCTGCTAGAAAACGTAAATATAATTAATATGTGCAGAATAATGAGGTGTTTGAATATCAACACCTCATTTTTTTAGCGGGCAGGAGGTCGAAGGGCCAAGTGCCGGAGGAATGGATATGTGGTGGAATAGAGTGATTTTTGGAGTTGGAAGTTATGAATTAGTCATGTGGTTCCTGACTTACGGAATGCTGGGATGGCTCGTCGAATCGATCTATATGTCCTTTTGTAATAAAAAGCTGACGAACAGGGGATTCGGAAGAGGTCCGTTCTGTCCAATCTATGGTGTGGGGGCGCTGACTGTATTTTTTCTCCTCAGGCCATACAGCGAGAATCGTGTCCTGTTGTTTTTCATGGGATCCTTTTTCGCAACCATTCTGGAATATCTGACCGCACTTCTGATGCAGAAGGTGTTCGGAGAAGTCTGGTGGGATTATAATGAAAAACCTTTCAACTATAAAGGGATAATCTGTCTCGAGAGTTCGATCGCCTGGGGATTCTATACCTTGTTTCTCTTCATGTTCCTGCAGAACACAGTGGAGGGAATCGTGGCATTGATCCCGCTTTATGTAGGACGGGTGGCAGGTTCGGTACTGATCACCGTATTCGGTATGGATTTTCTTTCATCCTTCTACAATGTAAAAAAGGATGATATGCCGGAATGTGTTACCGGACCGATCGAAAGAATAAAAGAGAATATCCGTAATTTTATTTAGAAAATTTATCTGAAATATCTATAATTTTTTTGTAAAAATTTTGTGTTGACAAATTTTAGACTGAGGTATATACTCATAATCGTTAAATGACAAAGGCGTCATGTACAGGATGTACATGGCGCTTTTTTTTATCTTGAAAGAAGATAAGACTCCCACCTTCATAGGTGGCGAGTTGCGCAAGTTACTCTTGGTGGGAGTCAAATCTACTTCATTTTGATATTTCTTACAACAATAAAGAAAATGGGAGGAATTTCTTATGAAACTCAAAGACACAGGATTAACAGCAGAAGAATTGAAAGCCATTGTAAACAAATACATGGTAGAAACCTATGCACGTTACGATTTCATCGCAGAGAGAGCAGAGGGAATGTATCTGTATGATGAAAAAGGCGTTGCATATCTTGACTTCTATGGCGGTGTTGCTGTAAACAGTGCCGGAAACAGAAATCCGAAAGTAGTTGCGGCAATCAAGGATCAGGTTGATGATATTATGCATACCTTCAACTACCCATATACCGTACCGCAGGCACTCCTTGCAAAAAAAATCTGTGACACGATCGGGATGGATAAGATTTTCTTCCAGAACTCAGGAACAGAAGCTAATGAATGCATGATCAAAATGGCAAGAAAATACGGTGTTGAAAAATACGGCCCGGAACATTACCATATCGTAACAGCTGTCAACGGTTTCCATGGCAGAACCTACGGAGCACTTTCAGCAACAGGTCAGCCGGACAATGCATGCCAGCTTGGATTCAAACCGATGCTTCCTGGATTCTCTTATGCAAAATACAATGATCTGGAAGATTTCAAATCAAAAGTAACAGAAAATACGATCGCGATCATGATCGAGCCGGTACAGGGCGAAGGCGGTGTACATCCGGCAACACAGGAATTCATCGAAGGACTTCGCAAGCTCTGCGATGAGAGAGGAATGCTTCTCCTTCTTGATGAAGTACAGACCGGATGGGGACGTACAGGTTCTCCGATGGCATTCATGGGATACGGAGTAAAACCGGACTGTGTAACTATGGCGAAAGCAATGGGCGGCGGAATGCCGATCGGAGCTTGCTGTGCAAGTGAAGAGGTTGCGAAAGTATTTACATCAGGAACACATGGTTCTACATACGGTGGACATCCTCTTGCATGTGCTGCATCTCTTGCATCTATCACAGAGATTCTGGACAACGACCTGAGCGGAAACGCAAAAGTAATGGGAGAATACTTCAAAGAAAAACTTGCAACCCTTCCACATGTAAAAGAAGCAAGAGGAAAAGGACTCCTGGTAGGCTGCGAATACGATATGCCGATTGCATTGGATGTGAAATGGGCATGCTTCCGCAGAAAACTTCTGATCACGGCGATCGGAAACAATGTAAACCGTATGATTCCGCCACTTACACTTACCAAAGATCACATTGATCAGGCAATCGAGATCATGAGAGATGCGATCCTTGAAGTGACAGGAGAATAGAAGACGGCGTGAAACAATCATAAATATTGCAAATAAAGGCATTGCATGCGAACATCACAAAGCATGGCAATGCCTTTTTTTGTTCCATGCATTTGAGAAAATGGTCCATTGGATTATTGTGAGTTGTCATGTATATAATAAAATGAGCTTGCTATTTTTGTGATTTGGCAGTATATTTCTTTCAAATGGTTCCGTATATAAGGCGGTTATTTACAATGGAGGGATAAATCAATGTTGAAACGGATGCAGCTTTTTCCGCTGAATTTTTATAAAAAGGCAAAGTTTAACGGAAGTATGGGAAAGATGAATTTCCGACTGGGAAAAGAAGAAAAAGAATCTGAGGATGGCGAGAAGGAGACGATCCTTCTGGGTACGGTCTGGGAAGGACCGTACAATTACGACAACACTCCGGAGGAAAAAAAAGAGACGAAAGAATTTGCCTTTGCAGAAGAAGGAATCTGCGAAGCGCTGGACTGGTTTAATGAAAAAGGAAAAGAATATAACGGAAACATAGGATAGAAGGTTCTATTTTAATGCGGCATGGCATTTATTAGTAACAGACGAATTGGTGAAGGAGCTGTTTTATGCGTAGATTTTTGGCTGTATTTCTGGGAATCGTACTGTGCCTGCAGACGAGTTATAGGATGCCATGCTTGGTCAGCCTGGCGAATGAAGAAACGCAAACAACCGGCAATATCCAGGATGATTCCGGGGAAAAAGAAAAAAATACAGAAGAACTTGGTATTTCCGCAGAGTCAGGAATAATTATGGAAGCTTCCTCCGGGAAAGTTCTCTATGAGAAGGAGGCCGACAAGGAGCTTCCGCCTGCGAGTGTGACCAAGATCATGACACTTCTGCTCATTTTTGATGCTCTTGAGAGTGGACAGATCCATCTGGAGGATGAGGTGACGACTTCCGAGTATGCGGCATCCATGGGCGGATCCCAGGTGTTTCTGGAACCGGGAGAAAAGCAGAGCGTGGAAACTATGATCAAATGCATTTCTGTGGCAAGTGCGAACGACGCCTGTGTGGCAATGTCCGAATTGATCTGTGGCAGTGAGCAGGCCTTTGTACAGAAGATGAACGAACGTGCCAAGGGGCTTGGAATGGAACATACTCATTTCGTAAACTGCAACGGACTGGATACGGACGGACACCTCACGACCGCAAGAGATATCGCACTGATGTCTCGGGAACTCATCACAAAATATCCAGAGATTCATAAGTATTCGATGATCTGGATGGAAAATATCACCCACACGACTGCTAAAGGAACCAGCGAATTCGGTCTCACCAACACCAATAAATTGATTCGCCAGTACGAATACGCGACAGGACTGAAGACCGGCTCCACCAGTAAGGCAAAGTTCTGCCTTTCGGCAACGGCTGAAAAAGACGGGATTGAAATGATCGCTGTTGTCATGGCTGAGCCGGATTCCAAAACCCGTGTCAAGGATGCGATTTCTATGCTGAACTACGGTTTTGGAAAATGCAGCCGCTTCGTCGATGAAAATGTGCTTGAGGAGCCGATTTTTGCGGAAGTGACCAGGGGAATCGAAAAACAGGTTGAAGGCGAAGCCGAGAATTCCTTTCAGTATGTGGATGTCACAGGTGCAGATCTGAATGCCATAACGAAAGAAACAACGGTGGAACAACTCGATGCACCGGTGAAACAGGGCGATACCATCGGGCAGGTAAGTTACAAGCTGAACGGAGAAAAGATTGGTGAAGTTGCCATTTATGCAAAAGAAGATGTCGGAGCGATGACATTTTTTTCGGCATTGCTGGACGTATTGGAAGAAATGACAGTTTAAGGAGATGCAACGGAAATTCAGGAAAATGCTTTCGAAGGAGTTACGGCTACAGCTTTCTATCCCGGCGGGAATGAGACCTGGACAAGCGATGTGATGCAGAACTACGGCGGCACCATCACCTGGAAACCTTTCTGCAAAGAGCATGCGTGGGGTGAATGGACTGTTACCACCGAGCCTACCTGTACCGAAAAGGGTGAGGAAACCAGAACCTGCACTGTTTGCAAGGTTACCGAAACCCGCGAGGTAGATGCTCTGAATCATAAGTGGGACGATGGCGTTATCACCACAGAACCGACAGAAGATGCCGAGGGAGAAAAGCCCCGGTCAAAGCGAAGTTTACCCTCGGTCTGGCCGGGGTTCTATTGTGACGGACCATACGATCATCGGTTAGAAGAATTAATAAATCAGGTGTACAAATATTCAAAAATCAGATATGATATAAGTACCATGGAAATGCTGGGTTTGAAACTGTAAGAAAAGGAATATATGTAGATAAGACAGGGTTGATATCGTTTATTAACAGTACACTTGGAACAAGCGATAAGATGACATGTGTAAGCAGACCATGACGTTTTGGAAAATCATTTGCAGCAAAGATGCACGTGAGGAATTTGTTCGTGCTGTAACTACAGGGAAGCATACAGAAATTGCAAAGCTGATTCGTAACTCTGATCATCTTCTGGATGCTACATTGAATATGGATGCGGAAGAGGTGGCTGCTGCAATTAAGGATTATGGGGCAGATATTCTGTTGGTTGGAATTAATTACGATCCGAAGAGCAAAGAACATTCCTGTATGATAGAACGGGTAGAACGAGATTAAGATGACTTTAAGGAGATTTGCAGAATGATATATTTACTGGCTGCCCTCATAGCGGCAGTGCTGCTCATATTAGCTGAAATATACCGGGAGACACATCGGTTTGTAGTGACGGAATACGAGATCAGGACACCGAAGCTTCCTCCTGAAATGGAAGATAAAAGAATCGTATTTTTAAGTGATCTTCATAACCGCGAATACGGAGAGGAGAATGGTAAGCTTCTGGAAAAGATTCGGGAGCAGAAACCGGATCTGATCCTCTGCGGCGGGGATATGCTTGTGGCAAATAGAAATACGCATGGCGGCAGGGAGAGTTCCTGGGGAAAGGCGGCAGAATGCATGAAAAAACTGACCGAATTTGCCCCGGTATATTGCGCGCTCGGAAACCATGAACAGAGGATGCTTGAGGATCCGGAAAATTACGGCGACAGCTACTGGAAATATAAGAAAGAACTGGAACAGGCCGGAATCCATTTTCTGATCAATGAATCCTGCGAGATGGAATGGGAAGGCACTCGGGTTCTTCTGTATGGAATGAAGATGCCTTCGGAATGTTATGCCAGATTCGGCAGGATGGAGCCTTCCCTGCAGGATATGAAAGACGGACTGGGACAGGCAGATCCGCAGGCATGGAATGTTCTGATGGTGCATCACCCGGAATTTGTCACGATCTACAAAGAATGGGGAGCGGATCTGATTCTTTCCGGTCACCTTCACGGGGGCGTTATGCGGCTCCCTGTACTGGGAGGCGTCATCAGCCCTCAAGTAGGGCTGTTCCCGAAATATTCCGGCGACTGCTACAAAGAGGGAGATACAAGTATTGTAGTCAGCAAAGGACTGGGGACGCATACGATCAATATCCGTCTGTTCAATCCGGCGGAGCTGATCGTGCTTCATATTCATGGAATGTAGAAGAATGATTTATGCCTGTGGATATTGCCATGGGCTTATTTCAGTGGATTTGTAAGATCTATTTGCCCGAAAGCCAGAAGTGTGTTACACTGTTCTAGTGCACGGACACGCTTTGATTCGACAGACGGAAAGGCAGTAAGAATATGGGAATTCCGGTAAAACTGCAGGTGTTTGAGGGGCCGTTGGACCTTCTTCTGCATCTGATTGATAAAAATAAAATAGATATTTACGATATTCCGATCGTGGAAATCACCAACCAGTATATGGAATATATCCGAGATATGGAACGGGAAGATCTGAACATTATGAGTGAATTCCTGCTGATGGCAGCCACGCTTCTGGACATTAAGTGCCGTATGCTCCTGCCGAAGGAAGTCAACGAAGAGGGCGAAGAAGAGGACCCGAGACAGGAACTGGTGGAACAGCTCCTCCAATATAAGATGTACAAATATATGTCTTATGAGCTTCGGGATCGTCAGGTAGACGGAGAGAAGATTTATTACAAGGAGGAAACGCTTCCCGATGTTGTCAAGAGCTATGTCGAGCCTGTGGATCTGGATGAGCTTCTCGGGGATCTAACCCTTTCGAAGCTGAATGACATTTTCCAGGAAGTATTAAAACGACAGACGGAGAAGACGGATCCAATCCGAAGTAAATTCGGAAAGATTGAGAAGGAAGAAGTGACATTGCCTGAGAAACTGAATTATGTGGAAGAGTATGCGAAAGTACACCGCAACTTCAGCTTCCGGGATCTACTTACTAGACAGGCATCCAAGGTCCAGGTGATCGTTACATTTCTTGCAATATTAGAACTTATGAAAATCGGAAAGATTACGATTTATCAGGAACATACGTTTGATGATATACTGATTACCTCGAACGAGAATGAAGGGGAACATAATGAAGATTAAACAGCTGCAAGGCATAATCGAGGCGATTTTATTTGCCATGGGTGATTCGGTTGAAGTCAGCAAGATCGCTGCGGCAATCGAACAGGATGTGCCAACTACAAAGAAAATCATTCACAACATGATGGACCAATATGAGAAGGAAGGCAGGGGAATCCGCATCATTGAACTGGAGGATTCCTTTCAGCTTGCCACGAAGCCGGAAATGTATGAGTATTTGATCCGGATCGCCAAGCAGCCAAAGCGCTACGTCCTCACCGATGTCATGCTGGAGACGCTTTCGATCATCGCGTACAAACAGCCGGTTACCAGACTGGAGATCGAGAAGATCCGTGGTGTGAAATCAGACCATGCCGTGAATAAACTGATCGAGTACAATCTTGTCTGTGAGGTGGGAAGGCTCGACGCACCGGGGCGACCGTTGTTATTCGGAACCACTGAAGAATTTCTTCGAAGATTCAGCGTAACGTCGCTGGATGAGCTGCCGGGAATCGATGCGGAGAAGATGGAGACATTCAAAGAAGAGGCCGAAGACGAAGTTCAGCTGAAGCTGGATATATAACCGGGACAGAGGTATTATACATGTAAAAAGCAGAAAGCTGCAGAAATTGTAGGAAACAGGATCATTCCTGTATACATTTTCAGCAGCTTTTTTAGTTGCTGTGCAGACTCCCAAAAGGTTCGGTAATCAATAGCTTCATAGAGAAATTGGAAGAAAGAAGATGCATGGAGAAAAGCACCCGTTCATACGATAGGATAGAGGAAAATAATGTCCTCAAGAGGAGCTATGATATGATTCGAATAGGGAGATGTGCGTAATGAAAAGAATCCGGAATCTTATATCGGTCACCTGCATTTTCATCATATCCATTAATCTCATCGTGATGCCGCAGCTTGCCGGGACTGAAGAAATACTCCATGCGCTGGCTTCTGACGAGGTATGGGAAGTGAATCAGGCATCTCAGGAATCAGTGAAGGAAGAAGAAGCAGCAGGTTCCCTGCCGGAAGAGCTGCAGAATCTGCATGCCATTTCCGCTGTGCTGATGGATGCCAAGAGCCGGCGTGTCCTGATCTCGAAGGGCGGGCAAACCATGCGGCCGATGGCAAGCACGACAAAAATCATGACCTGTATCCTTGCCCTGGAAGCGATGAACGCGGAGAATGAAAGCGCGGAGAATGAAGGTACACAGATGGAAAGTGCCGGGGAAATTGTAACCGTATCGAAGAATGCTGCTTCTCAGCCTAAGGTCCATTTGCAGATGGCAGAAGGAGAACAGTATTATCTTGAAGATCTCTTGTATTCCCTGATGCTCGAATCACACAACGACAGTGCAGTTGCCATCGCCGAGCATATTGCTGGCAGTGTGGAACAATTTGCCGAGAAAATGAATGAAAAGGCAAAAGAAATCGGGTGTACCAATGCCCATTTTGTGACGCCAAACGGACTGGACGCGGAAGATGACGGCGGAAAGCACAGCATTTCGGCTGCCGATCTGGCAAGGATCATGAGCTACTGCATTCTCGAATCACCAAAAGCAGAAGAATTTCTGGGGATCACACAGCAGAAAAGCTATTCTTTTTCCAATGTCGAAGGGACAAGGAATTTTACCTGCACAAACCACAACTTGTTCCTGGATATGATGGAGGGAGCCATTTCAGGAAAAACCGGGTTTACAGGAGAAGCAGGGTATTGTTATGTGGGAGCACTGGAGAATGGCGGAAGAACCTTTGTCGTTGCGCTTCTGGGCTGTGGATGGCCCAATAACAAAAGTTATAAATGGGTTGATACCAAGAAATTGATGCAGTATGCGCTGAAGACGTATCAGTACCGCGATGTATGGAAAGAGCCGGCGCTCAGGGAAATTACCGTGGAAAATGGAATTCCGGATGATCAGGAGCTGTTTGGGGATGCAAAATCCACGCCGGTCCTGCAGACAGAGGAAGGAAAACAGAAGGAACTGCAG
The DNA here is from genome assembly GCF_052065755.1 of Bariatricus sp. HCP28S3_D3. Lineage (NCBI taxonomy): Bacteria > Bacillati > Bacillota > Clostridia > Lachnospirales > Lachnospiraceae > Bariatricus > Bariatricus sp. HCP28S3_D3. Next base: position 58,383 of record NZ_JBQHTK010000014.1, read on the forward strand.
GTTCTTTTATCGGAGTCGGAACAGGTAGAGGTGACTGTCTGCCAGGAAGAAACAATGCAGGCACCGGTGACGAAAGGAACAGAAGCGGGCTATGTATGCTATACTTTGAATGGAGAAGTACTAAAAAAGTACCCTCTGGTCATTGAAGAGGAGATTCCGGTGAAAAACTATGCCTGGGTATTCCGAAAAATCTGTAAAAAATACATGATGATAAATTAGATCAATTAAATTGCTTAAATTTGTCGCTGGACTTTATAATATAGATGTGTTAGGATATGTGAGTACAACAAAATAGAGCAAGAACATTGACGAATATTTATGAATTTTGCGCGAAGACTGAAAAATTCCTATAATTCAGACAAATTACATTCTTGAGTATTTATAGAAGGAGAGAACACGATGAAGAATTTTGAAAAGTATGAAAGACAATATTTTATGCCGCCGGAAGTCAGTTATGACTGGGCGAAGAAGGATTACATTGAGAAACCACCGATCTGGTGCAGTGTGGATCTGCGTGACGGCAATCAGGCACTGATCGAGCCGATGAGCCTGGAGGAGAAGCTGGAATTCTTCCAGTTGTTAGTTAAAGTCGGATTTAAAGAGATCGAAGTCGGTTTTCCGGCAGCATCCGAGACAGAATATCAGTTCATGCGCACTTTGATCGAGAAGAATATGATTCCGGACGATGTGACCGTACAGGTACTGACTCAGGCACGTGAACATATCATCAAGAAAACATTTGAAGCAGTAAAGGGAGCGCCCCATGCGGTTGTACACCTTTACAATTCGACATCCGTTGCTCAGCGTGAGCAGGTGTTCCGCAAGAGTAAAGAGGAGATCAAGAAGATCGCGATCGACGGAGCGAAACTTTTGAAGACACTGGCGGATGAGACAGAAGGAAATTTCACCTTCCAGTACAGTCCGGAAAGCTTCCCGGGAACCGAAGTGGATTACGCAGTGGAAGTGTGCAACGCCGTTCTGGATGTATGGCAGCCGACCCCGGATAAGAAAGCAATCATCAACATTCCGACAACCGTAGAGAACGCAATGCCACATGTATTTGCAAGCCAGGTAGAATATGTAGACAAACACCTCAGCCATCGCGATGGCGTGATCCTCTGCCTGCATCCACACAATGACAGAGGATGTGGTGTGGCAACCGCAGAGCTTGGTGTACTTGCCGGAGCAGAGCGTATCGAGGGAACGCTGTTTGGAAATGGAGAACGTACCGGTAACGTGGACATTATCACACTGGCTATGAACATGTTCTCACACGGTGTTGATCCGGGACTGGATTTCTCCAACATGATGGAAATCCGTGAGACCTATGAGCGTCTTACCAGAATGCATGTTTACGAACGTCAGCCGTATGCAGGAGATCTGGTATTTACCGCATTTTCCGGATCCCATCAGGATGCGATCGCGAAAGGTATGGCCTTCAGGGAAGAGAAAGAATGCGATAAATGGACGGTTCCGTATCTGCCGATCGATCCGAAAGATGTGGGACGTACCTATGACAAGGATGTTATCCGTATCAACAGCCAGTCCGGTAAGGGCGGCGTCAACTACATATTAAAGCAGAACTTCGGTATCAATCTGCCGAAGGAGATGAAGGAAGAAGTGGGATATCTCGTAAAAGATGTATCCGACAAGGCTCACAAAGAGCTGACTCCGGAATGGGTTTACCATATTTTCGAGGACAATTATGTCAATTACAAAGGTGTCTTTACGATTGATGAGTGTCATTTCAAACAGGAAGACGGAATCCTTGCGACAGCAACCATTTCGCATGCGAACAGCAAACGGATCGTGACAGCATCCGGTAATGGACGTCTCGATGCGGTAAGCAATGCGATCAAGCAGTATTTCAACATCAGCTACGAGCTGTCCTTCTATGAAGAACATTCTCTGACAAAGGGATCTTCTTCCAAGGCATGTGCATATGTCGGTATTATCTGCAACGGACATACATACTGGGGAGTCGGCATTGATGCAGACATTATCCACGCATCCATCGATGCACTGGCAGTTGCGGTTAATAAAATTGAAGAGATCAAAACAGCAGATGAGTGTAAGGACGAACGTATGCTTGAGATCATGAATTATATTCAGGCAAACTATCTGGATGTTTCTCTGGATGACCTCTCTGAGAAATTCTTCCTTTCCAAGCCGTACCTGTCCAAATACATCAAAGAAAAATCAGGTATGACGTTCGGGGACATCGTAAAGAAAGTCCGTATGAAAAAAGCCAGAGCCATGCTTAAGAGCAGCAGTATGACCGTGGAAAATATCGCGCTTTCTGTTGGATATCAGAACGTGGAGCATTTTAACCGGCTGTTCAAAAAAGCGTATAATATGACACCGGTACAGTTCCGGAATCAGAAATAGGTGACAAGGGGGCGAGTGACTAGGGGTGACGGGTGACCGGTGACCCTAGTCACTCGTCCCCTTGTCGCCTTTGGTCTTTTTTTAATACAATGTGAAATTATTAACGAGTTATTCGCGAAAAATGTTGCAGTTTCCAGAAAATACAAGTATAATAAACTCGGCAGAAAATTTGGTTTATATTATAATTATAAAATGGAGGGCTAGATTTATGAGTAACACAACAACATCAAATCCGGCAGGCATGAGAATTGCTGCATTGCTTGATTCGGGAAGTTTTGTTGAAATCGGCGGAGCAGTAACAGCAAGATCGACAGATTTCAACATGCAGGAGAAAGAGACTCCGGCAGATGGTGTCATTACCGGTTATGGAGTCATTGACGGTAATCTTGTCTATGTGTACAGCCAGGACGCGACTGTTTTAAAGGGCGCGATTGGTGAGATGCATGCAAGAAAGATCGCACATATCTATGACATGGCAATGAAGATGGGTGCACCGGTCATTGGACTTATTGATTGTGCAGGTATGCGTCTTCAGGAAGCAACAGACGCACTGAATGCATTTGGAAGTCTCTACTACAAACAGGCAATGGCTTCTGGCGTTATTCCACAGATTACTGCTATTTTCGGAAATTGCGGCGGTGGACTCGCAACAGCTGCAGCACTGACTGATTTCACATTTATGGAGACAAAGGGCAGATTATTTGTGAACTCTCCGAATGCAATCGTCGGAAATGAAATTAAGAAATGTGACACATCCTGCGCTAAGTTCCAGAGCGAGGAATCCGGAATGGTGGATGCAGTCGGAACAGAAGAAGAGATCCTGGAAAATATCCGTGAACTCGTATGTATGCTTCCGGCAAATAATGAGGATAACGATTCTTATGATGAATGTACCGATGATCTGAACCGGATCTGTGAAGATATTGAAAATGCAGCCGAGGACCCATCCATTGTTCTGTCAATGCTTTCAGATAGCGGCGTTTTCTTCGAAACAAAGAAAGAATACGCAAAAGATATGGTGACCGGTTTTATCCGTCTTAACGGAATGACCGTAGGAGCAGTGGCAAACCGCTCAAAAGTATTTGATGAAGAAGGAAAGGCAGCAGAAGAATTCAACGGTTCTCTTTCAGCAAGAGGATGCAAGAAAGCAGCCGGATTTGTGAAATTCTGTGATGCATTTGGAATTCCGGTCCTGACACTTACCAATGTAACAGGATTCAAGGCAACTGTATGTTCGGAGAAGAATCTTGCGAAAGCAATGGCATCACTTACCTATGCATTCGCCGATGCAACCGTACCGAAAGTTACTGTTGTAACCGGAAAAGCATACGGAAGCGCATATGTGACCATGAACAGCAAATCCATCGGAGCAGACATGGTTTATGCATGGCCGAACGCTGAGATCGGTATGATGGAAGCTGATATGGCAGCAAAGATCATGTACGCAGATGCAGATGCCGATACATTAAAAGAAAAAGCAGCAGCGTATAAAGAGCTTCAGTCAAGTCCGCTTTCCGCTGCAAGAAGAGGCTATGTAGATACGATCATTGAACCGGCAGACACCAGAAAATACGTGATCGGCGCATTTGAGATGTTATTTACAAAGAGGGAAGAACGTCCTTCAAAGAAACACGGAACAGTTTAGTGAGGTGAAGCAAAGTGAAGAAGAAAATCAGTTTATTAATCTGCATTCTGGCACTTGCGTTTGCCTTTACCGGCTGTAATAATACGAAAGAGATCCAGTATGATCCGGAGACAATCAAGATGAGCTGTGAGCAGGTATTGAATATCGTTGCAAGTGGCGGTATCTCAGATGAACAGGTCAGCAGCATGTCAGACTGGAATCAGGGATATCTGATGTCACAGTTTGAAGCTCAGACCGGTGTCCAGATGGAAGCAGAAGACTTTATTACCGCACTTCAGGGATGGAGCGCATCAGCGGATGAATGCGGACAGTATATCAGTCACGGTGACTATCAATTCAAGAGCAGCAGTTCAACCCTGACGGTCATTGCACCGGCAGAATTCTCAGACAGAGCAGCTGATCTGGAGTTTACATTTGATGAGAATCTGAAGCTGGAATCCTTTACGGTAAATGCTTCATTCAGCACGGGAGAGATTCTTAAGAAAGCCGGAATGAATACATTATTAGGTATGGGAACTGTATTTTGTGTTTTAATATTCATGAGTTTTATTATTTCTCTGTTTAAATACGTTCCTGCATTAGTAGACAAAAAATCCGGAAAACAGGCAGAGCCTGCAAAAGCTGCTCCTGCACCGGCAGTGGCAGAAGAAGCCGCAGCAGAAGAAGAGAGCGATGACACAGAACTTGTCGCGGTTATTGCTGCAGCGATTGCCGCTTACGAAGGAACTTCTACGGACGGTTTCGTAGTACGTTCTATTAAGAGAAGAAAATCCAACAAATGGAATGCATAAAAATAGTTGATATTCAGGAGGAATTAATCATGAAAAATTATACAATTACAGTGAACGGAAACGTATATGATGTGACAGTAGAAGAAAACGGAGCAGGAGCTTCACCGGCACCGGCAGCAAGACCGGCAGCGGCACCTAAGGCAGCACCAAAGGCAGCACCGGCAGCAAAAACGGCAGCAGGCGCAGGCAGCATCAAAGTGGCAGCAGGTGCAGCCGGAAAAGTATTCAAGATCGAAGCAAGCGTCGGACAGAAACTTGCAAAAGGTGATACCGTTGTGATCGTAGAAGCAATGAAGATGGAAATTCCTGTTGTGGCTCCGGAAGACGGAACCGTTGCTAGTATTGATGTAGCAGTAGGCGATATGGTAGAAGCAGGCCAGACATTAGCTACATTAAACTAAGGAGCAGCATCCTTTTGACAAACAGGAGGTTATAACATGGAATACATTACAAATACACTGGGAAATCTCCTGCATCAGACCGCATTTTTCAATCTGACTGTTGGAAACTACGTGATGATTGCAGTTGCATGTTTTTTCCTTTACCTTGCGATTAAGCATGGCTTCGAACCGCTGCTTCTCGTACCGATCGCATTTGGTATGCTTCTGGTAAATATTTACCCGGACATCATGCTTCATGCAGAGGACGCAGCAAACGGAACCGGCGGACTCTTATATTATTTCTTCAAACTGGATGAATGGGCGATCCTCCCGTCTCTGATCTTCATGGGCGTAGGAGCGATGACCGACTTCGGACCGCTGATCGCAAATCCGAAGAGTTTCCTTCTCGGAGCAGCAGCCCAGTTTGGTATCTTCGCAGCTTATCTGGGAGCCATGGCAATGGGATTCTCAGACAAAGCAGCAGCAGCTATTTCCATTATCGGTGGAGCAGACGGACCGACTTCCATCTTCCTTGCCGGTAAATTACAGCAGACGGCCATCATGGGACCGATCGCCGTGGCAGCGTATTCCTACATGTCACTGGTGCCGATTATCCAGCCGCCAATCATGAAACTCCTTACAACCGAAAAAGAACGTAAGATTAAAATGGGACAGCTTCGTCCGGTTACCAAACTGGAAAAGATCCTCTTTCCGATCGTCGTTACCATCGTTGTGTGTCTGATTCTTCCTACAACAGCACCACTGGTTGGTATGCTGATGCTCGGTAACTTATTCAAAGAATCCGGTGTAGTAAGACAGCTTACAGAGACCGCTTCCAATGCCATGATGTACATCGTTGTCATTCTGCTTGGAACATCCGTAGGTGCAACCACAAGCGCAGAAGCATTCCTGAACCTGGATACTCTGAAAATCGTGGCACTCGGTCTTGTTGCATTCGCATTCGGTACCGCAGCCGGAGTGCTCTTCGGTAAGATCATGTGCTGGGCAACTCATGGACAGGTGAACCCGCTGATTGGTTCCGCAGGTGTATCCGCCGTACCGATGGCAGCCCGTGTATCCCAGAAGGTCGGGGCGGAAGCAGACCCGACAAATTTCCTTCTGATGCACGCAATGGGACCAAACGTTGCCGGCGTAATCGGAACCGCCGTAGCCGCCGGAACATTCATGGCTATATTCGGAGTAATGTAACAACAGGAAGGAATTTGCTTGCTTGCAAGGGCAAATTCCGGTTGTTATCGAATGTCAGGCAGCACGAAGTGCGGAGATTCCGAAGGAATCACATGCGAAGCATGTGCCTGACTATGAGATAAGAATCCGTGAGCAGCCAGTCCCGTGAATCATTCAAAGACAAGCAAGGGCAAATTCCGTAATAGAAAAACTTGGAGGAAGAAATAAATGGCTGAAATTGAAAAAAAACCAATTAAAATTGTGGAAACTGTTCTCCGTGACGCACATCAGTCTCTGATCGCGACACGTCTTACAACCGAACAGATGCTTCCAATCGTTGATAAAATGGACAAAGTCGGATATCACGCCGTAGAATGCTGGGGCGGAGCTACGTTCGATGCTTCCCTTCGTTTCTTAAAAGAAGACCCGTGGGACAGACTTCGTAAATTCCGTGACGGATTCAAGAACACCAAACTTCAGATGCTCTTCCGCGGACAGAATATCCTTGGATATCGTCCTTATGCAGATGATGTAGTAGAATACTTCGTCCAGAAATCCGTTGCAAACGGAATCGATATCATCCGTATCTTTGACTGTTTGAATGACTTAAGAAACCTTCAGACAGCCGTAAAAGCAGCAAACGCAGAAAAAGCAGAAGCACAGGTAGCACTTTCCTACACATTGGGAGATGCATACACACTGGATTACTGGGTAGACATCGCAAAACGTATCGAAGATATGGGAGCAAATTCCATCTGTATCAAAGATATGGCAGGCCTGTTACTTCCATATAAAGCAACCGAACTGGTAGGCGCATTAAAAGAAGCAGTGGATCTTCCAATTGAACTTCATACACACTACACATCCGGTGTTGCTTCCATGACATACCTGAAAGCAGTCGAGGCAGGAGTCGATATCATCGACACCGCAATGTCTCCATTTGCACTCGGAACCTCACAGCCGGCAACAGAAGTAATGGTAGAAACCTTCAAAGGCACACCATACGACACCGGATTTGACCAGAAGCTCCTCGCAGAGATCGCAGACTACTTCCGTCCGATCCGTGACGAAGCACTTGACAGCGGTCTTCTGAATCCGAAGAACCTCGGCGTAAACATTAAGACACTCCTCTATCAGGTGCCGGGCGGAATGCTCTCCAACCTGACAAGCCAGCTGAAAGAACAGGGTGCAGAAGACAAATTCTACGAAGTACTCGAAGAAGTACCGCGCGTAAGAAAAGACCTCGGCGAACCGCCGCTCGTAACACCATCCTCACAGATCGTCGGAACACAGGCCGTATTCAACGTCCTGATGGGCGAACGCTACAAGATGGCAACCAAAGAGACAAAAGACGTACTCAGCGGAAAATACGGCGCAACCGTAAAACCATTTAACGAAGAAGTAAAGAAAAAAGTACTTGGCGATGACGCAGAAGTCATCACATGCCGTCCGGCAGACCTGATTCCGGATGAACTGGATACCCTTGAAAAAGAAATGGCCCAGTACAAACAGCAGGATGAAGACGTACTCAGCTACGCACTCTTCCCGCAGGTAGCAATCGACTTCTTCAAATACCGCGATGCACAGCAGAAAAAAGTTGATGCAACAATCGCAGATACTGAGAATGGAAGCTACCCGGTGTAGGGACGGTTCTTTTGCCACGACCAGCGCCCTTTGGCTCGCGTTAGGTTCGGGGCTCGCGTTGGGAACGACTCTTTTGCCACGATCAGTGCCTAATGTGCAGATATAAATGATATAACGAAAGAAAAGAAGAGGGCTGTCGCATTTAAGGATATGTAAACCTTAGATGCGGCGGCCTTTTTTGTCTTTTTCATAGAAAACGCTTTGAGGCACCTTAGTATTTGCCAAGAATTAAGCTTTTGTCTTTAGAGAAAATAAGTCCGGTCATAGAGGTTTTTTTAGTAAAAATATTGTAAACCCCACCTAATTGTTGTAAGATGTAAAAATGAGCAAAGGACGCTCCTCGTGACAGAAGGAACGTCCCCAAAGGAGGCAGTTCATGAGTACGCAAAATGAACTATTAACAAGACTGGAAGAAAAGTATCCGAAACTGAGCAAAGGCCAGAAGCGCCTGACGGATTATATCCGGCAGAATTACGACAAAGCAGCATTTATGACGGCATCGAAGCTGGGGGAAGCAGTAGGTGTCAGCGAGTCCACGGTTGTGCGTTTTGCATCTCAGCTCGGATACAAGGGATATCCGGAATTTCAGAAAGCACTTGGAGAGCTGGTGCGGACAAAACTGAATTCGATCCAGAGGATGGAGGTCACTTACGGAAGAATTACCCAGAGTGAGATTCTTGAGACTGTGCTTCAGTCGGATATCGATAAAATCAAGATGACAATGGAAAGCATTGATCAGCAGGCGTTTGAGTTGGCGGTAGATACGATCCTCAATGCAAAGAGAATCTATGTAGTCGGCATCCGAAGCTGCGCCCCGTTAGCTAATTTCCTCAGTTTTTATTTAAATTTGATCTGCGAAAACGTAATCAGTGTTCATACGAACAGCTCCAGTGAAATATTTGAACAACTGATCCGGATCAATGAAGAGGATGTGATTATCGGCATCAGCTTCCCGCGCTACTCCATGAGAACGCTGAAAGCACTGGAGTTTGCAAGCAACCGTAAAGCGAAAGTGATCACATTGACCGACAGTGTACATTCTCCGATGAACCTCTATTCTTCCTGCAACCTGATCGCACGAAGTGATATGGCGTCTATCGTGGATTCCCTGGTCGCACCTTTAAGCGTGATCAACGCTCTGGTCGTGGCACTCTGCATGAAGAAGCAGAAAGAAGTCATCCAGACACTGGAAACTCTGGAAGATATCTGGGACGAGTATCAAGTCTACTCGCGGGACGAACTGAATTCGGTCGGAGATACCGTAACCATGAAATCTGATAAGACGGGAGAAAAAGAGAATCAATGAGTAAAGTATTGATCATAGGAGGCGGCGCAGCCGGGATGTTTGCTTCGATCTTTGCCGCCAGAAATGGAAACGAAGTGCATATATTTGAAAAGAATGAAAAACTCGGCAAGAAGCTATTCATCACAGGAAAAGGACGCTGCAACATCACCAATGCCTGCGATATGGATACCTTATTTGCAAATGTAGTCACAAATGAGAAATTTATGTACAGCAGTTTTTACGGTTTTACCAATCAGGACGTGGTGGATTTTTTTGAAAATGCCGGGCTTCCGGTAAAAATCGAGCGTGGAAATCGTGTATTTCCGCAATCTGACCATTCCTCGGATGTGATAAAGACTCTGGAAAAAGAGATGAAAAATCTGGGCGTCCAGGTACATTTCTATACAACAGTGAAAAATGTGGCTGCGGAGAACGGCTCATTTTCCCATCTGGTACTGGCCGATGGAAGTAAAGTGACGGCGGACGCATGTATCATTGCGACCGGCGGACTTTCCTATCAGACAACCGGATCGACCGGAGATGGATTCGAGTTTGCAGCAAGTCTTGGCCATACCATCACCGATACCGCCCCTTCACTGGTGCCGATTGAGACAAAAGAAGATTTCGTGCCGCAGCTAATGGGATTATCCCTGCGAAATGTACAGGCCACGATCTACAATGGGAAGAAAGAAATCTTCTCAGATTTCGGAGAGATGTTGTTCACCCATTTCGGCGTCAGCGGCCCGCTCATCATCAGCGCCAGCGCATATGTAGGCAAAATGCTCGGAAAAGGGAAAGAACTGAAGCTGGTGATTGATCTGAAACCGGCACTTTCCGAAGAACAGCTCGATGCGCGCGTACTGCGTGAATTTGAAGAAAACCATAATAAACAGTTTAAAAATGCTGTGAATTCCCTCTTCCCGGCGAAACTCATTCCGGTCATGGTCGCACTAAGCGGAATTGATCCGGAGAAAAAAGTGAATATCATATCGAGAGAAGAACGTCAGCATTTCGTTCATCTTATCAAACACCTGGAACTGACACTTACCCGACTGCGCGATTACAAGGAAGCAATTATCACACGCGGGGGAGTGAAGGTCAAAGAAGTGAACCCATCCACAATGGAATCCAAACTGGTAAGAGGAGTGTATTTCGCAGGAGAAGTTCTGGATGTGGATGCACTTACCGGAGGATTTAACCTCCAAATCGCATGGTCTACGGGGTATGCGGCGGGAAGCAATATTTGGTAGGAAGAAAAACGATGCTAAAAGGTTGATCTATTATGATTGAAAAGTTGACCGGAAGAAAGCAATTGTTTTTTACGACACATAATACTGAGATTTTAGACATGCAGTTGCCCAAACATACTTTTACATTTCTGAAAAAAGATGTAAGAGATATAGATTTGCCGATAAAATGTATACACGCCGAACAATACTTAAAGCGTAATACAGATTCCTTGAAAAATGCTGTTGAGAATGATTTGTTTTGTACAACTCCTGAATTACATAAGTTATATGAAATTGCAGACCTATAATAGGGGGTGTACAAATGAAAAAAGAATCCATTTATCATTATTATGTTGAGGGTGATGATGAGAAAATAAAGAATTATTAAATAAGGAGAACAAAAACCATGGGATACAACATAGCCATTGACGGACCGGCCGGAGCCGGAAAAAGCACGATCGCAAAACTGGTTGCCAAAGAGAAAGGATACATCTACGTCGATACCGGTGCAATGTACCGCGGACTTGCAATCCATTTCCTGAAGAAAGGCATTCAGCCGGATGAAAAAGAAAAAATCATTGATGCCTGCAAAGATGCAGAAGTAAGCATCGGATACGAAGACGGCGCACAGCAGATTTATTTAAACGGAGAAAATATCACTTCCATGCTGCGAGAAGAGGCGGTGGGAAATATGGCATCCATCAGTTCTGCTGTACCGGAAGTCCGGGCAAAACTGCTGGACCTTCAGAGAAATCTGGCAAAAGAAAAAGATGTTGTGATGGACGGAAGGGATATCGGAACTCATGTACTTCCGAATGCAGATGTCAAAATATACCTGACAGCAAGCGTAGAGTGCCGCGCAAATCGTCGGTTTAAAGAACTGACGGAAAAAGGAATCGCATGCAATTATGATGAAATCGCACAAGATATCCAGGAACGCGACACCCGTGATATGAACCGGGAAATCGCACCGCTTAAAAAGGCAGACGATGCCGTCCTTGTGGACAGCTCTGATATGACGATCGAGGAAGTAGTAAAGGCAATCACCGGCCTTTGCAGGTAGAGAGAATGATAATAAAAAACAAAAAACATTTCTATGTCTTTCTCATTCTCATTTTAATATGGCGATGCATCATATTCGCATTTTCCGCTCAGCCGGGAGACGAATCCACAGACACGAGCATAGGATTCGGGGCGAAGGTTGTCGGATTCTTCATACCGGAATTCAGAGAAATGTCAAAAGAAGAACAGAGAGAATTCCTTGAACCGTATAACTTCATCATCCGAAAATCAGCACATTTTTGCGAATATGCTGTGATAGGAATGCTTAGCATGCTTTTGCTGCAGCAGATCTATATGAAAATGAAATGGAAAATATTTGGCAGCATCGGAATCAGCGCCTTCATGGCATGTACCGATGAATTCCATCAACTGTTCGTAGAAGGAAGAGCAGGGAGAATACAGGATGTCTGCATCGATACATCGGGTGCGACATTGGGAATTCTGGTGACAGTCATAGGAATCACTGTGATAGAAAAAATATGTCAAAGAAAAACCAGAATCAAGAAGAATTTATTATGAAGCCGAAAGTGGATTTTTGCTTCAAAGAGCTTATGGAGGATGAAATCATCCGTAAAGGGTTTATCGCGGCAGTGCTGGGGGTGCCAAAAGAAAGTATTGGGAAGACCATCGGCGCAGGAAATACACCGATAAACTGGAACTGCATGTTCTGGAATTACCCAAACTGGCCAAATATGATTACCCGCCAACAGAACTCATAAACTGGGCAAAGTTCATTAATGCTGAAAATCGTGAGGAGATGGAGAAAATGGCAAAGACAGACGAATCTCTGAAAAAAGCATATGAGAAAGTAGTGAAAATGAGTGCAGATGATGTGAAAAGGCAAGAATACGAAGAACGAGAGAAAGCAATCCGGGATTATAATTGCCAGATGAGGAGTAATTGGAATGCAGGAGTTCAGGTGGGAATAAAGCAAGGGAGAGAAGAAGGAATAGTAAAAGCCTTCCAAAAACTGGGCCTTTCTGCTGAGGAGACAGCAAAGCACATCGCGGAGATGCAGTCAGTCTCTCTGGAGGATGCGAAAGTGCTGGTGGAAAATTACTGGGATGCGAAATAAAAACCCAGAGATAATCTGTGGATCATTATAATCTGAATATTATGATATTGGGGTCAAAAGCCCCTCTATAGTACCTTGAAAAGTTCATATATTTTGCAGTAAATACAAGCCTAAATGGTTTACTTGCTGTATTGTTGGTGCGCTCATCATCAAAGAGCTTTTTGATTATTCCGATGATGAGATGGTTGAAAATCTTATGCTGGATTTTCGAATTCAGTACGCACTGCATACAACAAGTTTTGAAGAACAGCCCCTTGCTGATTTTGAATTTAACGAAGAGGGAACAAAAGTCCTCCGATGTCCAGCCGGCCATTCACCGAAAAGCTGTTCTTATATGAAACAAAGCAATCAGTGTGCCGTTTC